>CAMFLG010000069.1 GCA_945957495.1 uncultured Pseudorhodobacter sp.
GAGCGGGGTATTCGCCCATGATGGTGTTTTCGCCCGCAACCGCCTTGCCGTCGATTTCCAGCACATTGCCGCCCATGCGCAGGGCCATCGGCCCCCGGTTGGTTTCAACGGTGATATCCCAGGTTTGCGGCCCGGTCTGGCGCCAGTCGAAATCGGCGCTGACGCTGCCCGAAAACCTTAGCTGAGCCGCAATGGGCGTCTGGCGGTTCGCCGGGAATTCCAGCGTGGCGGCCGTCAGATGCACCGGCTGGGGTAAAATCTCTGTCAGGATCGACAGCGCGTTGATGCCGGGATCGAACACACCCATGCCGCCGGGTTCAAACACCCAATCCTGCCCCGGATGCCATTTGCGCACATCTTCGCGCCAGGTGATATGCGCCTCGATCACCGCCTTGTCGGCAAGCCAGGCCTTCGCCGCCGCTACCGCATGCGCCATCCGGCTGTGCCATGTGGTATAAAGCGTCAGCCCGCGCTCCGCGGCAAGCGCCTGCAACTCATGCACTTCGGCCAAGGTCGCGCCGGGGGGTTTTTCCAGCATAACATGCCGTCCGGCCAACAGTGCCGCCTCGGCATAGTCAAAGCGCGGCACCGGCGGCAGGCACAGGGACACCACCGTGATATCCGGGCGTTCCGCCAGCATCGCCGCGAAATCGGTGTACGCGGGAACCCCGTCCACCGTGCCATGCCGCGAAACCGTCGCCGCCAAGTCCCAATCGGGCGAGGCGGCGATGGCGGGCACATGCTGATCAACGGCGATCTTGCCGATGCCCACGAGGGCGATTTTGGTCGCCATCAGTGCGAATCCTTGCCCACCGGCGCGCCACGGCAGCCTTTCAGGAAATCCAGATCCGCCCCGGTATCGGCGCCCTGCACATGGCGCTGGTGCAGCCAGCCATAGCCCGAGGTGAATTCCGGGTGCGACGGCTTCCAATTGGCCAGACGCGCGGCCAACTCTTCGTCGGAAATTTCCAGATGCAGGCGGCGGTTCGGCACGTCCAATTCGATGAAATCGCCATTCTGCACCACGGCCAGCGGCCCACCAGCCGCAGCCTCGGGCGAGGTGTGCAGCACAACCGTGCCATAGGCCGTGCCCGACATCCGCGCGTCAGAGATGCGAACCATATCGGTGATGCCCTTGCGCAGAACCTTGGGTGGCAGGCCCATGTTGCCCACCTCGGCCATGCCGGGATAGCCCTTGGGGCCGCAGTTCTTCAGCACCATGATGCAGGTCTCGTCAATGTCGAGGTCTTCGTCATTGATCTTGGCCTTGTAGTCGTCGATGTCTTCGAACACCACGGCGCGGCCCCGGTGCGTCATCAGCGCGGCGGTCGCGGCAGAGGGTTTCAGCACCGCGCCCTTGGGGGCAAGGTTGCCTTTCACCACCACCACGCCGCCCGATTGCGTCAGCGCCTTTTCGGCGGGCAGGATCACATCGGGGTTGTGGTTGGTCACGTCCTTGACCTGTTCCCACGCGGTCTGGCCAGAGACGGTCAGCGCATCCTTGTGCAGCATCCCGGCCTCGCCCAGCCGCTTGATCACCACGGGCAGGCCACCGGCGTAGAAGAATTCCTCCATCAGGTATTTACCGGACGGCATCAGGTTCACAATTGTCGGCACGTCGCGGCCGCAGCGATCCCAGTCCTCCAGCGTCAGATCAACGCCGACACGGCCCGCGATGGCCAGAAGGTGAATCACCGCGTTGGTCGATCCGCCAATCGCGGCATTGGTTCGGATGGCGTTTTCAAACGCCTCTTTCTTCAGAATGTCAGACGGTTTCAGATCATCCTTGACCATCTGCACGATGCGCCGCCCGGTCAGTTGCGCCATCACACGGCGGCGGCTGTCCACCGCCGGAATGGCGGCATTGCCGGAAAGGGCCATGCCCAACGCCTCAGCCATCGAGGCCATGGTGCTGGCGGTGCCCATGGTGTTGCACGACCCCGGGCTGCGGCTCATCGAGGCTTCTGCCTCGACGAATTCTTCCGCTGTCATCTCGCCCGCCTTCACGGCTTCGGAGAATTTCCACAGATGCGTGCCCGACCCCACCCGTTCATTCTTGTAATAGCCGTTCAGCATCGGCCCGCCGGTGACAATGATCGACGGCAGGTCGGTCGATGCCGCCGCCATCAACAGGCTGGGCGTGGTCTTGTCACAGCCCACCAGCAGCACGCAGCCATCCATCGGCTGGCCGCGCATCGCCTCTTCCACCGCCATGGCCGCCAGATTGCGGAACATCATTGCGGTGGGGCGGAAGGCGCTTTCGCTGGTGGAAAACACCGGCACTTCCACCGGGAAACCGCCCGCCTCGAAAATCCCGTGTTTCACCCGCTGCGCCAGATCGTTCAGATGCGCGTTGCACGGGGTCAGTTCCGACCAGGTGTTCAGAATACCAATCACCGGGCGGCCATCGAACAAATCCGGCGGGAAGCCTTGGTTCTTCATCCAGCCGCGATGGTAAATGGCATCCTTTGTGGTGCCCCCGAACCATTCTTGCGAGCGCAGTTTGCGGGGCCAGGCGGCGGGTTTGAAGGTCATGGTGTTCTCACAAAGCTTGCACGGCAATAGCGCCGGATTTCGCCGGGGCAATCGCGAGCGGGTTTTTCAGGGGCAGACCAAAGGCAGGCACTTCGATTTCAAACACATCTCCGGCCTGGGTGCCAATGCCATCGGCAAAGCTGAGCGTGGCCGTGCCGAACATATGCACATGCACGTCGCCGGGATGGCAGAACAGGCCATATTTGAAATGGTGATGTTCCAGATTGGCCATGGTGTGCGACATGTTGGCTTCGCCTGACAGGAAGGGCTTTTCCCAGATCACCGCGCCATCGCGGCGGATGCGGGATGTGCCGCGCACGTCCGACGGCAGATCGCCCAGCAGGATTTCCGGGCCAAAAGCCGCCTCGCGCAGCTTGGAATGGGCCAGATACAAATAGTTGATGCGTTCGGTCACATGGTCGGAAAACTCGTTCGCCACGGCCCAGCCCACGCGGGCAGGGGTGCCATCGGGGGCGATCACATAGATGCCCGCCAGTTCCGGTTCCTCGCCGCCATCCAGCGCAAAGCCGGGGCTGGTCAGTGCGGCACCGGGGGCAATCGCGGTGTGGCCGTTGCCCTTGTAGAACCACTCCGGTTGCGCCCCAACCTCGCCCGCCGCCGGACGCCCGCCTTCCAGACCCATGCGGAACATCTTCATGCTGTCGGTCAGGGTTTCCGCCCCCTCCAGCTTGGCATGCATCGCATCGCGTGCCGAGGCCGATCCAAGATGGGTCAGGCCGGTGCCGGTCAGGTGCAAATGGGTGGGGTCGGGATGGGTGATCGGCAGGGTGAAGGCCCCGGCCTCGGCCAGACGCACCATATCCACCGCCTCGCCCAAACCGCGCGCGGCGATCACCTGCGCGATGCTGCGCCCGGATGCAATCGCCTCTTGCGCCAGCGCATAGGTGCTGGCGGCCCCCTTGACGATGGCGGATTCAGACCCGTCGCGCGCCACAACGGCAAGGCTGCCATCCGGGCGAATGATTTGGGAAATCAGCATGATCTCACCCCTACTTCGATTTGTTGTAAACGTCGAAGATGACTGCGGCCAACAGAACCAGCCCTTTGATCACCTGCTGATAGTCGATGCCGATGCCCAGAATGGACATGCCGTTGTTCATCACGCCCATGATCAGCGCGCCGACGACCACGCCCAGAATCTTGCCAACGCCGCCCGACATCGACGCACCGCCGATGAACACGGCCGCGATCACGTCCAGCTCGAACCCCACGCCTGCCTTCGGTGTCGATGAATTCAACCGCGCCGCCACGATCATCCCGGCAAGCGAGGCCAGAACCCCCATGTTGACAAAGCAGAAGAACACCAGCCGGTCGGTCTTGATCCCCGACAGTTTGGCAGCCTTTTCGTTGCCGCCCAGGGCATAGATGCGCCGACCCGTCGTGGTGTTTTCGGTGAAGAACGCATAGAGCACGGTCAGCAGCGTCAGGATCACCACCACGTTGGGCAGGCCGCGGAAGGTAGCCAGTTTCCAGCCCACGAACACCAGCGCGGCAGCCACGATCACATTGCGCCCGATGAACAGGCCCATCGGTTCGGGTGTCATGCCAAACTCGGCATCACGGGCGCGGGCGCGCCAGCCGATCCAGATCACCACCACTGCCGCCGCCGTGATCAGCGCCAGCGCGGTCATGTTTGGCTTGTCCACCCCGAACACATCCGGGATGAACCCGGTGGACAGCGATTGAAACGCCTTGGGGAAGGGGCCGATGTTCTGCCCGTTCAACAGCCACAGCGTCAGGCCGCGAAACACCAGCATCCCGGCCAGCGTGACGATAAAGGACGGAATGCGCCAATAGGCCACCCAATAGCCCTGCGCCGACCCGATCAGCGCCCCGACCAGCAGACAGGCGGGCACCACAACGATCACCGGCAGGTGCAGGTTCACCGTGAGCACGGCCGCCACAGCACCGGTAAAGCCCACCACCGACCCGATGGACAGGTCGATATGCCCGGCCACGATCACCAGCAGCATCCCCAACGCCATGATGATGACGTAAGAGTTCTGCAGGAACAGGTTGGTGATATTCTGCGCCGACAGGAAATCGACGTCGAGCGTCACCCGCACAATGATCGTGAAGAACGCAACAATCGCCACCAGGGCGATCAACATGCCGCTTTCGCGCAGGTGCCCGCCCAGATGCGAGCTTAGCGAGCGGGTTTTTCCATTGGTTTCAGCCATCACGCTGCCTTTCCATCGTTTTTCAGGATCAGCGCCATGATCCGTTCCTGACTGGCCTCTTCACGGGACAATTCGCCCATGATCCGGCCTTCGTTCACCACATAGATCCGGTCGCACATGCCCAGAAGCTCTGGCATTTCCGAACTGATCATCACCACGCCCCGGCCTTGGGCGGCCAGATCATTCATGATCGAATAGATTTCAAACTTTGCGCCCACGTCGATGCCGCGCGTGGGCTCGTCCAGGATCAGCACCTGCGGATCGGTGAACAGCCATTTCGACAGCACCACCTTTTGCTGGTTGCCGCCCGACAGGTTCACCACCTTCTGGAACACCCCCGGCGTGCGGATCGCCATGGCGGTGCGATAACCTTCCGCCACCTGCGTCTCGCGCCGCTTGTCCAGAATGCCGTTCTTTGACACGCCGAACAGGTTCGCCAGGGTGATATTGCGCACGATGGGCTCTTCCAGCACCAGACCCAGCGATTTGCGGTCCTCGGTCACATAGGAAAGCCCCGCCGCAACTGCCTTGGACACGGTTGAGGTATCCACAACCTTGCCGCCGATTTCCACGGTGCCAGAGATGTCGCGGCCATAGGAATGTCCGAAGATGCTCATGGCAAGCTCGGTGCGCCCCGCGCCCATCAGCCCGGCAATGCCCACAATCTCGCCCTTGCGCACGGTAAAGGCAACGTCGCGGATCATCTGGCGGCCCTTCTGATCCGGGTGCCAGACGTTCCAGTCCTTCACCGTCATCAGCACCTCGCCGATGTTCGGCGTGCGATCCGGATAACGGTGCGCCATATCGCGGCCCACCATGTCGCGGATGATGCGGTCTTCGCTGATCTCGTCCTTGGTCAGGGTCGATACCGTCGATCCGTCGCGGATGATGGTGATGCGGTCGGCCACCGTCGAGATTTCATTCAGCTTGTGCGAAATCAGGATCGAGGTGATGCCCTGCGCCTTCAGTTCCAACAGCAGCGACAGCAGTTTCTGGCTGTCGTTTTCCTGCAAGGCGGCGGTGGGTTCGTCCAGAATCAACAGCCGCACATCCTTGGCCAGCGCCTTGGCAATCTCGATCAGCTGCTGCTTGCCCACACCCAGCTTTTCAATCTTGGTGCCGGGGGCCTCATCCAGCCCGACCTTCTTCAGCAACTCGCCGGTTTTCTGAAATGCCAGCGGCCAGTTGATGACGCCGTTCTTGGCCACCTCGTTGCCCAGAAACAGGTTCTCGGCAATCGACAACAGCGGCACCAGCGCCAGTTCCTGGTGGATGATGATGATGCCTTTGGATTCACTGTCGGCGATATCCCGGTTGGTCAGAACCTGACCCTCATACAGGATTTCGCCCTCATAGCTGCCATGCGGATAAACGCCTGACAGCACCTTCATCAGGGTGGATTTACCTGCGCCGTTCTCGCCGCAGATCGCATGAATTTCGCCGGCCTCGACTGTCAGATTGACGTTGTCAAGCGCGCGGACGCCGGGGAAGGTCTTGCCGATCCCCCGCATCTCCAGAAGTGCTGTCATGGTCTTCCCCCCTTGAAATCTGCACCCGCCGCAGGGAGCTGTTGCGGCAGGTGCAGGCAGGCCCGCTTACTTCAGCTGATCAGCGGTATAGTAACCCGAACCGACGAGGATTTCTTCGTAGTTCGTGACGTTCACCGGCTGCGATTCCAGCAGGTAGGACGGGATAACCTTGACGCCATTGTCATAGGTGGTGGTGTCGTTGATTTCCGGCGTGCCGCCCGACAGGATTGCATCAACCATCTTCACGGTCACGCCCGCCAGATTGCGGGTATCCTTGAAGATCGTCGAATACTGCTCGCCCGCGATGATCGACTTGACCGACGGAACTTCGGCGTCCTGACCGGTCACGACCGGCATCTTCAGATCGCCAGAGCCATAGCCCACGCCTTTGACCGACGACAGGATGCCGATGGACAGGCCGTCATAGGGCGACAGAACCCCGTTCAGAACCTTGTCGCCATAGTTGGCCGACAGCAGGTTATCCATGCGGGCCTGCGCAACAGCGCCGTCCCAACGCAGGGTGCCAACCACGTCCATGCCCATCTGACCCGACGGGATCACGATGTCGCCGGAATCGATCATCGGCTGCAGAACAGACATCGCGCCGTTGTAGAAGAAGAAGGCGTTGTTGTCGTCCGGGCTGCCGCCGAACAGTTCGACGTTCCACGGCTTGGTGTCCGGGAAACGCTCTTTCAGGCCTTCGACCAGCGAGGTTGCCTGCTGCACGCCGACTTTGAAGTTGTCGAAGGTGGCATAGTAGTCAACCGAACCCGAATCGCGGATCAGGCGGTCATAGGCGATGACGGTGATGCCGGCGGCCTTGGCGTTGTCCAGCGCGTTCGACAGGGTGGTGCCGTCGATGGCGGCGATCACCAGAACCTTCACACCCTTGGTGATCATGTTCTCGATTTGCGCCAACTGGTTGGGAATGTCGTCTTCGGCATATTGCAGATCGGTGCCGTAACCTGCGGCGGTGAACTGCTCGACCATCGAGTTGCCGTCCGCGATCCAGCGGGCCGACGATTTGGTCGGCATGGAAATGCCAACGGTGCCTTTGTCCTGAGCCAGTGCCGGCAGACCAGAAGCGACTGCAGCAGCCGCAGCAGTGGTGAACGCCAGAAGCGCCCTTCTTGAAATGTTCATGGTATTCCTCCCTCGGCCGCATTGATCTACGGCAGTGTCCGGTCAGATCCTGTCGGGTTGCCGCCCGTCAAGAAGCCGTGGCGGGACAGTTGCAATATTGCTTTATATCGGTCAAATCATGTTTGTTGATGCTATCATATCCAAAATGGTAAGTCATGCCCGGATCACCCGACTTTCTGCTGCGCAAGGGGCTGAAACTCAGCCATCTGCGCATTCTTGCGGCGTTTGCTGAAACCGGGCAGATCAATCTGGCGGCGGAAAAGATTGGCATCAGCCAGCCCGCCGCCTCGCGCCTGCTGGCGGAAATCGAACAGATCGTGCAAGCCCCTGTGCACAGCCGTACCGGGCGCGGCGTGGCGCTGACGCCAATCGGGCGGGCGCTGGCCGACCGCGCGCGGCGCATCAATATCGAGTTGCGCGACGCCGCCCGCGATCTGACCGAGATCGCCTCGGGTGGGGCTGGGCATGTTCGCATCGGGTCGGTGACGGGCCCGGCGCTTGACCGGGTGCTGCCTGCGCTGCGCATTTCGCGCATGGCGCAGCCGCTGATCAGCGTCGAAGTCATCGTCGCCCCGTCGAACCTGTTGCAAGAGCATGTGCTGTCCGGTCGGGTGGATTTTGCCATTGGCCGCCCCACCGCCGGGGTTGATCCACATCTTTTGCACAGCCAGATCATCGCGGCAGAACCGGTCGCGCTCATCGTGCGGCGGGGTCATCCGTTGATGCACCGCCGCAGCCTGACCGCGCCGGACCTGATGGAGTTCGATTGGGTCATGCCGGAACCGGACGTGCCGATCACCCGCACCGTTCTGACCCGACTGCAGGCGCTGGGCCTGCCGCCGCCGCACCAACGGCTGTCCACCGCCTCGTTTCTGCTGACGCTTGCGCTTTTGCAGCAGACCAACGCCATCGCGCCCCTTGCGCTGGCCGTGGCCGATGTCTTTGCCAGCAGCCCCGATGCGTCCTATGCACATCTGCCGATTGATCTGGGGATCGAGGTTGAACCCTTTGGCCTGATGACCCGCGCCGGAATGACCCTGCCCCCGGCGGCGCAATATCTGGCCGATACGATCCTGTCGGTTTCGGTCTGATCGCCCCTTAAACCGGAATGTTGTCGATCAACCGCACACCGTCCAGCCAGGCCGCCGCCAGCATCCGGCGCGGGCGGTGCGGGTCATCCGACGGCATCAGCGTTTCCGCGTCGCGCAATTCGATATACTCCACCCGGTCAAACCCCGCGCCCCGGATCGCCTCTGCCGCCTCGCGGATCGCCATACGGTCGGATTGCCCGGCGCGGATATCCGCAGCCGCCGCAGTGATGGCGGCGTAAAGGATGCTTGCCTTGCCCCGGCCCTGCGGCGTCAGCCGCACGTTGCGCGACGACATCGCCAGCCCGTCCGCCTCGCGGATGGTTTCGCAGCCCACCACAGTGACCGGCAGGTTCAGATCGCGCACCAGCCGCAGCACCACCTGCAACTGCTGCCAGTCCTTCTGGCCGAAATAGCCGCGATTGGCCTCGGTCATGCCGAACAGCTTTGTCACCACCGTGGCCACGCCGTCGAAATGCCCGGGCCGCATCCGCCCCTCCAGCGGTTCGGACACGCCAAGCACCGAAACGGTGGTGGCGTGGCCATCGGGATAGACCTCTTCCGGGGCGGGGATGAAGGCCACATCCACCCCGACCGTGTTCAGCAAGGCCACATCCGCCTCTTCGGTGCGGGGGTATTTCTTCAGGTCTTCCGGGTTGTTGAACTGCTTGGGGTTCACAAAGATCGTGGTGATCACCCGGTCACATTCCGCCTTTGCGCGCCGCGCCAGGCTCAGATGCCCGTCATGCAGGGCGCCCATGGTGGGCACCACGCCAACGACCTCGCCCGCCGCTTTCCAGCCCCGGACGACATCGCGCAATTCGGCCACACGCCGCAGAATGATCGTCAAGATTTCGTCCCCTTCGCCAGAACATCGGCAAAGGCATGCTCCTCTTTCGGAAACGCCCTTGCGCGCACCTCTGCCGCGTAATCGGCAATCGCCGCATCCGCCGCAGCCCCCAATTCGGCATAGCGTTTGACGAATTTCGGCCGGAACTCGGTGAACAGCCCCAGCATGTCATCCAGCACCAGAACCTGCCCGTCGCAATGAATCCCCGCGCCAATGCCGATGGTCGGGATCGCCAGCCGCTGGGTGATCCGCCCGGCAAGGCCCATCGGCACCTTTTCCAGCACGACCGAGAAGGCGCCTGCCGCCTCTATCGCCAGGGCATCGGCCATCACGCTGTCGCCTTCACCGTCGCGGCCCACCACCTTATAGCCGCCAAGGGTGTTCACCGATTGCGGCGTAAGGCCGATATGCGCCATCACCGGCACGCCGCGCTTGGTCAGAAACGCAATGGTTTCCGCCATATGCATGCCACCTTCCAGCTTGACCGCGGGCGCCCCGGTTTCCGCCAAAAGCCGCGCCGCATTGCGATAGGCCTGCGCCGGGCTTTCCTCGTATGACCCGAACGGCATGTCGATCACCGCCATCGCCCGGCTTAGCCCCTTCACCACCGACCTGCCGTGCAGCAGCATCATCTCCATTGTGACGCCCAGCGTCGAGGGCAGCCCATGCAGCACCATCCCCACCGAATCGCCCACCAGCGCGATGTCGCAATGCGCATCCACCAGCCGCGCGCCGGGCGTGGTATAGGCGGTCAGCACCACCAGCGGGGTCTGACCCTTGCGGGCGCGGATATCGGGGGGCAGCACCGGGCGGGCGGGGGAGGTGGCACTCATCTTATCGGCTCCGCAGTTGGCAACTTGCCTGCCATATGGGCACAAGCCCGCCGCAACAGCAAGATTTTTGCGCTGCATTGCAGCAGCCGACCCCTCTTGACCTTGCGGCGCATCCGGGGCGCTATGCAGCGCCAACAAAAGCGGAGTCCGCCATGCACCTGATCCAACGTGTCACCCGTGACGGGATCACCCCCGAAGTCACCCGCCCGGATGCCCAAAAGGTGCTTGCGGGCGACCCCGTTCACACCACCTGGCTGGTCGAAGAAACCGACGGGCTGTATTGCGGGCTTTGGCAGTCCACCCCCGGCAAATGGGGGATCAGCTATGACGAATGGGAATATGTCTATATTCACGAGGGCCATTCGATCCTGACCCACGCCAACGGCACCGCCACCAC
>CAMFLG010000070.1 GCA_945957495.1 uncultured Pseudorhodobacter sp.
CCGTCCGACAGGCTGGATTCGTCACCCACCCCGGCCAAACGCAGCATGTCCTGTTCGTGTTCCTCGTCCAGCACGTTCATCGCGTCATCAATGGTGATCACCCCTACCAGCCGCCCCGCCTCATCGACGACGGGCATCGAGATCAGGTGGTACTGGTTGAAGATATAGGCCACATCCTCTTCCGGCTCTGTCGCGGGCACCGTGCGGAAACTGTCCTCCAGAATATCACGCAGCTTCACCTCGCGCCGCGATGACAACAGCCGCCCCAGCGTCACATAGCCGGTGGGTTTCATCCGCGGATCGGTCAGGATCACATGATAGAACTGATCGGGCAGCACATCGGCGCCGCGCAGAAAATCAATCGTCTCGCCCACCGTCCAATGCTCGGGCGCGATCACCACCTCGCGCTGCATCAGACGCCCGGCAGAGCCTTCGGGATAGGCCATCGCCTGTTCAACCGCGACGCGGTCGGCATCCTCCAGCGCGTCAAGGATCAGGCCCTGCTGCGGCGCATCCAGATCTTCAAGGATGTCCACAACATCATCGGTGTCCAGCTCGCGCATCGCTTCCGCGACAACTTCGCGCGGCAGGGCCTCGATCACCTCTTCGCGAATCGATTCGTCGATCTCGGACAGAATCTCGCCGTCGATCTCACCCGACCACAGCCCGATCAGCGCCCGACGATCTGCACTTCCGATCTGTTCCAGCACGTCAGCGATGTCGGCGGCGTGCAACGGCTCCAGCAATTCGGACAGGCGCGCCGAATCCTTGGCCTCTACGGCATCCAGAATCGCGGCCACGCGGTCGGCGTGTACCTCGTCCTCATCCATGATGCCCAATTCTTCGGCCATAGCGCCTCCATCCCCCTTCCTTAGAGCAGGAAAGAGCCGCAAGGAATTGCAAAATCGACCAATGAGCCTCGCCATTGGACGCGACCCGCCGATCCTGCGACCTTTGCGCAAAGCCCGTTCTGCTTTGCCGAAAGCAGTTTCAATCAAACAAGCGGTATCGGGACTTTCCCCTTCGCGGCACAAGGCCCTACTGTGACGCGGAAAGATCAGGGAGCGTGCGATGACCGAACTTCTTCTGGGGCAGGTGCTGTCCTTTGCCGGCGACCCCTTCACGCTGGGCCCGGACGCCGCACGCCACGAAAGCCACGGGGCCGTTGTCATCAAGGATGGCAAGATCGCGGCCACCGGCCCCGCCGATGCGATGCGCGCCGCCTACCCGCAGGCCCGCGTCACCGATTACGGCCGCGCCCTGATCTCGGCCGGTTTCATCGACGCCCACGCGCATTTCCCGCAAACCGCAATGATCGCCTCCTGGGGCAAGCGGCTGATCGACTGGCTGAACAGCTACACCTTCCCCGAGGAATCCCGCTTTGGCGAGCCGGCCTATGCCCAAGAGGTCGCCCGCCGCTATTTCGACCTGACGCTTGCCTATGGCACCACCTCGACCTGTTCCTTCTGCACCATCCATCCCGAAAGCGTGGACGCCTATTTCACCGCCGCCGCCCTGCACGGTCAGCGGGTCTGGGGCGGCAAAACCTGCATGGACCGCAACGCCCCCGATTTCCTGCGCGACACCGCGCAAACCGGCTATGACCAGTCCAAGGCGCTCTTGGCGAAATGGCACGGCGCAGGCCGCGCCTCCTACGCCATCACCCCGCGCTTTTCCCCCACCTCCACCCCCGATCAACTTGCCGCCATGGGTGCGCTTTGGGCCGAAAACCCCGATTGCCTGATGCAAACGCACCTCTCGGAACAAACCGATGAGGTGGCTTGGGTCAAATCCCTCTTCCCCACCGCGCGCGACTATCTTGATACCTACGAATCCTTCGGGCTCTTGGGCAAAGGCGGGCTCTACGGCCATGCCATCTATCTGGAACCGCGCGAAAAAGACCGCCTGCGCGAGGTGGATGCCTCGCTGATCCATTGCCCCACCTCGAACACCTTCATCGGCTCTGGCCTTTTTGATATGGACGGGCTGAAATCCGCAGGCCACCGCATCGGCCTCGCCACCGATACTGGCGGCGGCTCGTCCTTCTCGATGTTGCGCACCATGGCCGCGGCTTATGAGGTGGCGCAACTCCGGGGCCGCGCCCTGCATCCGGCCGAACTCTGGTGGCTGGCGACCCAAGGGTCCGCCCGCGCCCTGCACGCCGATCACCTGATCGGCAACATCGCCCCCGGGATGGAGGCGGATCTGACCATCCTCGACCTCTCCTCAACCCCCGCGATCGAACAGGCCACCCGCCGCGCCGAAACTCTGTGGCAGGCGCTCTTCCCGACCATCATGCTGGGCGACGACCGCGCCATCCGCGCCACATGGATCGCAGGCAAACCGGTCAAATAACCCGCGCCAACACCAACCCATTCACATTGGCAAGAAATACTCCCCGCGCGGAGCGCACACTCCGAGCCGGTTGGCCGAAGGCCAGAGGCGAGATAAAACCAACGCGGCGCAGCCGCACAATTTGCCAACCGCTGATCAGACGTTCAGTCGTCCAACTCCCACCCGTCCGGGTAGAACTCATACGGCAGCACGATCTCGGTGGCGATACGCTCCCAGTGCCAGACACTCTCGGCGTCAATCGCAATCGGCCCGATCCGCGCCTCCAGAATATCGCCCCTGTGATGGGTCTTGAACCCCTTCGCACGCAGCGCCTTTTCCACCTCGGCCCATTTGGTATCGACCTCTTCGGCCACGAATTCGTAAACCACCACCGCCGTTTTCGGCAGCTTCACGCCGCGCCCCACCTTGGCAAAAGTCTCAAACGTATCGGCGCGCTGTTCGCGGTAATCGTGCATGATCATCCCCTTCTTGCCATCGGGCAACCTTGCCCCCACCTATGGAACTCCCCGCCCTGCAATCAAGCCCTATTCGCGGGCCCGGGCGCGAATCGCAGGGCGGCTTGATCTTGCCGCCGTCCGCTTGTATCCCTGCGCCTCAAGATCAGATTGCGGTGGCTCGCAGAAATGCCGCCGCTGGCCCACCCCAAGGGGCCCTTCAACCGGAGTTCGCCATGTCCTGGACCGATGAGCGCGTCGAGACGCTCAAGAAAATGTGGGCCGAAGGTCAGTCGGCCAGCCAGATCGCCAAGGAACTTGGCGGCGTCACCCGCAATGCCGTGATCGGCAAAGTCCATCGTCTGGGCCTGTCCAACCGCGTCGGCGGTGGCGCCGATACCGAAGAGGCAGAGGCCCCTGCCGTGGCGGCAGCCCCGGCACCCGCCCCAGCCCCCGCCGCACCCCGGGTTGAACCCCGGGCAGAGCCGCCGCGCGCCGCTGTCGAACGCCCGGCACCCGTGGTTGAAGACGCAACTCCAGAACGCCCCGCTGCCGCCCCGGCTGCCAGCGCCACCATTCTGCCGATCCCGATGCGCAAGGCGATCATCCCGGCGGGTCAGCCCCTGCCGCCGCAACCCTCGGCCAACGAAATCTCGCCCGAGGCGCTGGCTTCGGTGCGCGAGGTGGAAAAGCGCGCCAAAAAGCTGACCCTGATGGAATTGACCGAACGCACCTGCAAATGGCCGATCGGCGACCCCGCTACCGAAGATTTCTGGTTCTGCGGCCTGCCCTCGTTGCCCGGTAAACCCTATTGCGAGGCACATGTCGGCGTCGCCTTCCAGCCGATGAGCGCCCGCCGCGACCGCCGCCGCTAGGCGACGCTGATCACAACTCCAGACCCAAAAGGCGCGGCGCATCCTGCCCGCGCCTTTTGCATGTCAGTTGCCGTTCAGCATGTCTTCCAGCGCCTTGGTCGCCTGATCGCCCAGTTGCTCTTGCAGTCCACGCCGCGCCGCATCCTCCAGGCTTTCGCCCGGCTGTTGCACCACGCCCAATTCGTCCTGCAACTTCTGCGCCGCCAGCGCCTCCAGCCGGGCCTGCTCGTCCGCCGCCTTGGCGCGCAGCTCTGCCTCCAGCCGGGCCTTCTCTGCCCCCAACTTCTGCTCGGCCAGCGCCGCCAGATCCAGCGCGAATGTCGGCTTGGCCCAGGTGCCGCCGATGATCAGCGGCGCGGTGATGCCCTCGTCGCCCACCGCCCCTGCCAGCGCCGTCGCCGAAATCCGGTATTTCTGATTGCGCTCGCCCAGACCGACCCAGCCCTTCCCCGCCGCCGTCAGATATTCTGACGAAAACGCCAGATCATCGTTGGTCAACACGCCCTGCGCGATCTGAAACGTCGCGGTGATCGCATCGAAAATCGTCTTTTGCCCGGCACCGACATAGTTGGTGTCCATCGTGCGCAACATCCCGGCAATATCCAGCCCCAGAATTTCGCCCTTCGACAGGGCAATCGACCCCGACCCTTTCAGCGAATGCATGATCGCATCCACCGACTCCCCCGCACCCAGAAAGTTCAGCTTCAGATCCCCGGTGCCCACCAGCCGCTCATATCCGCCGAAATCCTTCAGCAGCCGTTGCAGATCCATCCCGGCAAAGCTCAGATCGCCGCCCATCGACAGGCCAGAGCGGTTGTTCACCACGAACTGTCCTGAAATCGTGCCGCCATAGCCCGCCATCTTGCGGATCTCTGCCACCGCCCGCGACCGTTCATTGGTCAGCATGATCTGGCTGGGCCCGAATTTTGCCAGCCCCAGATCAAGGCTGTCCGCACTCAGCGCCACCGCCGCATCCATCACCGAAAGGGCACTGGCATCAATCCGGTCCTGCGGCCATCCTGCCGCCTGCGCGCCGCCGCCAGCCCCCCCGCCCGCGCCGCCACTCAAGCCCACAAGGTTCAAAGCCCCCGCCGAAACCTTGGCCGACAGCTTGGGCCGCGCGCCTGACGTGGCAAGGTCTGCATCCACCGCCAGCGCGTTGTCATCCAGATCAACCTTGCCGCCGCGCAGGAACACCGCCCCCTCAGCCGTCAGCGTGACCTTGCCCGCGACCGAAACCTTGCGCGCGCCCAACCCCTCGGGCAGGCCGGGTGCTGCAGCCCCCGCCAAGGCGGAAATCGCCGCCAGATTGCCCAGATGCGCCGTCAGATCGCCCTCGGCCTGCAGCGGCGCATAACCACCGCGCCCCGAAAACACCACATCCGCATCCCCCGCCTTCAGGCTCAGGTCCAAAGGCACCGCGTTGCCGTCCAGAAACCCCTGATACGCCCCCAGCGTCACGCCCGCCGAAAACGCCTGCCCGTTCAGCACAGCCGCCAGATCCATCTGTGCGGGGCCGACATAATCGGGGATCTTCACCGTCGCCTCGATCCGGCTCAACTCCACCCGCTGCCCGGTGCCGTGATCGACGAACAACAGCGTACCGCCCGAAATCACCGCCTTGTCCAGCGTATAGGCCTGCCCCACCCCGGGGGTTTCGGTGGAAACCGTGCCCGCGCTGCCACCGCCGCCGAACATCCAGTTTTCCTTCCCGGTCTTGCTGCGCTCCAGCACAAGGCGCGGGTTTGTCGCCTCGATCCCGGTGATCTTCACCTCGCCCGCGATCAGCGCCGCCATATCCACCGCAATCGACAGCCCGTCGGCCTGCAACATCGGCCCTTCCGTGGCCCAATCGGCGTTGGAGATATGGATCGGCCCGGTCTTGACCCCCAACACCGGCCAGAACGACGGCTTCACCGCGCCGTCAATCACCAGATCGCGCCCCGACAGCGTCTTGAACTGCGCCGCCGCCAGCGCCGCCACCTTTTCCGCCGGGATCATGAACACCGCGACGATGGCCAACAGCACCAGCACCACCAAGGCCACGACCGAACGGATAATCCAGCGCATAACGCCTCCTGCAACTGCCCTTGGCCCGAGTCTACGCCGCGCCCGCCAATGCACAAGCCATTGTTGCCAAAGCGGCGCCTCTTTGCCCGCACATCCCGTCACACCCCTGTTACACTTCCCTGATCTACCCGGCCCGAAAAGAGGAGCGCGCCATGACATCCCCTTCCGAGGCCCCGTCCCAACTCGCCCTCGACTGGCTGGAGGCCGAACTCGCCGAAACCTTCGATGAGGAATACGAGCTAGAGCTGGAAGATGCTCAGCTCTCGCTGGAAATCTCGCGCATTTACAAGGAAAAGCACCCCAATGCCATCGACCGGCATGTGTATTTCCATTCGCTGATCCGGCTGCAATCGGAACTGATCAAGCTGCAGGATTGGGTGTCCTACCACAAGAAAAAGGTCGTTGTGCTGTTTGAGGGCCGCGATTCGGCCGGCAAGGGTGGCGTGATCAAACGCATCACCCAGCGGCTCAATCCGCGCGTCGTGCGCGTGGTGGCGCTGCCCGCGCCATCAGACCGCGAAAAGACCCAGTGGTACTTTCAACGCTACGTCCCGCATCTGCCCGCAGGCGGCGAAATCGTGTTGTTCGACCGGTCCTGGTACAACCGCGCCGGGGTCGAACGGGTGATGGGCTTTGCCGACGAGGATCAGGTCGAACAGTTCTTCAACGACGTGCCGGAATTTGAGCGCATGCTGGTGCGATCCGGCATCACGGTGATCAAATACTGGTTCTCGATCACGGATGAGGAACAGCAGATGCGCTTTCTCATGCGCATCCACGACCCGATGAAGCAATGGAAACTGTCGCCGATGGACCTGCAATCCCGTGTGCGCTGGGAAGGCTACACCAAGGCGAAAGAAGAGATGATGGCCCGCACCAACATCGCCGAGGCGCCCTGGTACATCGTCGAAGGCAATGACAAGAAACGCGCTCGGCTGAACTGCATCGACCACCTTCTGTCGCAATTCCCCTACGAACCCGTGCCGCACGAAGAGGTCCACCTGCCCGACCGCGTGTTCAACCCAGAATACGAACGCGCGGTCTTGCCGCCGGAACTGTATGTTCCCGCGAAGTATTAAGACCTGCGCCCATCGCCACCTCGGCCAATAACTCCGCCGCCATCGCCACCCTGCCCCCGTAGGTCGGCCTTCAGCCCGACTCTCGGCCTCCCCCCGTAGGGTGGGCAATCTGCCCACCGCCCTTTCCCCTTGCCTCGCCCCGCGTCTTTGACGACACTCCCGGCATGACAAAATACCTCATCTCCTTCCCCAGCGAAGCCATGGTACTTTCGGATGAAGAGTTTCCCATCGCCGCCGCCGCCGCGCATGCCGTGATCGCCGAGGCCAAGGCGGCGGGCGTCTATGTCTTTGGCGGTGGCATCGAAGAGGCGATTGACCCCGTGCTTGTCTCTGCAACCGGCGAGGTTTCATCGCAGATCTATCCGGGCAGTCGACTGAACGGCGGCTTCACCGTGCTAGAATTGCCCACCCGCAAAGACGCCGTGGAATGGGCCCGAAAGATCGCCACTGCCTGCCGCTGCGCGCAAGAACTCCGCGAATTCATGTACGACCCGGCAAGCTGACACTGCGAAACCGCAGTCCCCCTAAATTCGCCCCCTTTTCGCGCCCCTGTAGGTCGGGGTTCACCCCGACTCTGCGGTAAGGTGGGCAATCTGCCCACCCCCCGCACGCGCCCAATCAAAACCTCCGCTCCCCACGCTGACCCAGACCTGATCCATCTCAATAGTGATGAGCCCCGGCGTCACCTCGCCGCCCTTCCCCTTCCCGCCGCCCGTAGGACGGGCAATATTGCCCATCCCCCCCGCACAGGCTAAGAGCCTTGCCACCGGAAGGGGCGGATCCATGACAGGCGGCAGCGGCATCATCCTTACCAAGGCAGGCGTCACGCTGGCGGGCAAACCCATCCTGTCCGACCTGACGCTGACCCTGACAGAGCCGCGCATCGGCATCGTTGGCCGCAACGGATCGGGAAAGACCACCCTCTTGCGCCTGATGGCCGGGCTGATTGCGCCCTCCACCGGGCAGGTCAGCGTGGACGGTGCCGCCCCCGATGACCGCAAGGCGATGCTGACCCGACTGGGCATCCTGTTTCAGAACCCCGATCACCAGATCCTGTTTCCCACCGTCGCCGAAGAGCTTGGCTTTGGCCTGCGGCAGATGGGCCAGACCGAGGCGCAGGCCACCGCCGCCCTGCGCGCGCTGCTGGCGGCAGAGGGGCGCAGCCATTGGGAAAAGGCCGCGACCCACACGCTCAGCCAAGGCCAGCGCCACTATCTGTGCCTTATGTCGATCCTGCTGATGGCGCCCGAAACGATCCTGCTGGACGAACCCTTTGCCGGGCTTGATCTGCCCACGCAAATCCGCCTGTCGCGCCGCCTGGCCGCCCTGCCGCAGCGCCTGATCACAATCTCGCACGACCCCGCCGCCGTGGCACGCTGTGACCGGGTGATCTGGCTGGACGCGGGCCGTATCAAGGCCGATGGCCCCGCCGCACCCACGCTGGCCGCCTTCACCGCCGCCATGGCCGAACTGGGAGAGCGCGATGCTGACACTGACCTCCCCGGTTGAAATCTGGGCGCACCGCCTGCCCGCCGGGGCAAAGCTGGGCCTGCTCTGCGCCTTCACCATCCTTCTGTTCGCCCTGAAAACCCCGGCGGCCCTGCTGATCGCCGCCGCCGCCACCGCCGCCCTGATCGCCAGCGGCGGCCCGACCTTTGCCAAAGTGTCGCTGACCATGCTGCGCCCACTGTGGCCCTTCGTGCTGATCGTCGGCCTCTGGCATCTGTGGATCGGCGAACCCACCCAAGGCGTCAGCATCGTGATCCGCATGATCACCGCCGTCGCCGCCGCCAATTTCGTGACGATGACCACGCGGCTAACGGATATGATCACCGTTCTGGAAACCCTGACCAAACCGCTGGCCCGCCTTGGCCTGTCGCCGCGCGCGCTGGCCCTTGCGGTGGCGCTGACCATCCGGTTCATCCCCGTCACACTGTCCCGGATGCAGGTGATCCGCGAAAGCTGGCGTGCCCGATCGCCCCGCCGCCCCGGCTGGCGCATCCTCTTGCCCGCCACCCTTGCCGCCCTTGACGATGCCGAGGCGGTGGCAGAGGCCTTGCGCGCAAGGGGGGGTGCAGGCTAACTGCGCAGCGCAAACAGGAGACGCCCATGGAAAAGAACCTGACCCACATCGCCCTCTTCGCCGCGCTGATCGCGGTGCTGGGGCTGGTGCCCAAGATTGACCTGATCTCTGGCGTGCCGATCACGGCGCAATCCATGGGGGTGATGCTGTGCGGCACCGTTCTGGGCGCCAAACGCGGCGCGCTGGCGGTGCTGCTGTTCGTGGCCCTCGTGGCGCTTGGCCTGCCGCTCTTGGCCGGCGGGCGCGGCGGGTTGGGCGTGTTCGCCTCGCCCACCGTCGGCTTTGTCGTGGGCTTCCCCTTTGCCGCCTTCACCGCAGGCCTGATCGTGGAACGCTGGCGCGCCCCGATTACCGCCGCCGCCCTGGCCGGGGCGATCATCGGCGGCATCGTCGTGCTTTATGCCTTTGGCATCACCGGCATGGCGCTGGTTCTGGGCAAAACCCTGCCCGAGGCCACGGCGCTTGCCACCCCTTTCCTGCCCGGCGATCTGATCAAGGCCGTGCTGGCCGCTCTGATCACCAGATCCATCGCGCAGATGCGCCCCGGCGCGCTTTTGTCGCGCGCCTGATCCTGCCCAAAGGGTGGGCAGATTGCCCACCCTACCGCACGCCCGCCTTACCCAATCTTCACCCCGTCTTGCGCTAATCGGCCCGTCCCCAGCCGGAGCGTATCATGGACCCTATCCTTCCCCTGCCCCTTTCCCAGATCGACGCCAGCGCCCTGCCGCGCGACCGCGCCTGTCTGGAACCCGAGGCGCTGAACGAACTCGCCACCTCCATCGCCACATCCGGCCTGCGCCAGCCGATCGAGGTCTGGGCCTACCCCGACCCCAGCGGCCCGCACCGCTATGGCCTGATCTCGGGCCTGCGCCGCCTGACCGCGCATCAGCAACTGGCCGAACGGCGCGGCAACGGCGATTTCACCACCATCCCCGCCTTCATCCGCACCCCCGCCTCGATCCCCGCCGCGATGGCCGCCATAATGAGGTCCGCGCCGAAATCACCCCGTGGGAAAAGGGCAAAACCCTGATCGTCGCCACCCAGGCAGGCATTTTCGACACCATCGAAGCCGCCTGCGCCACGCTGCACCCCACCGCCACCCGGCAGAAACGCGCCCGCCTGCGCGCCTTCGCCGAAGTGGTCGAGGAACTGGACGGCAGCATCGCAACGCCCGAGGCGCTGACCACCCGGCAAATGCACCACCTCAGCGCCGCCCTGCGCCGCGGCCTGGGCGAGCTGATCGCCCTCACCCTCGCCGACCACCGCCGCGCGGGCCTTGCCAGCCAGTGGCAGGCGCTGCTGCCGATCCTGAATGAGCCGGTCGAGCCCGAAACCGCCACCACCCCCGGCCGCCCCCGCCGCGTGCTGCATCTTAAACAGGGCCTTGTTATCCGCCGCGAACGCAGCCGCGACGGTTGGATTTTGCGGTTCTCTGGCCCAGAGAACAAGAAGGGCGGGCTGGTGGACGATGTGATCGACCATATCGAGCGGATGTTTCAGCCAAGTTAACGCCAACCCGCTTCGCAACAAAGGGCCGCGCCCGACCTCGGGAAGGCGCGCCAACCCTGGTTTTAGGCACTTTATGCCGCCATGCCCCGCCCGCGCAGGTTTGCGCGGGCGCTCGAACC
>CAMFLG010000071.1 GCA_945957495.1 uncultured Pseudorhodobacter sp.
CCACCTTTGGCGACGGGTCGCGCGGCGTGCTGCTGCAATCCATCGGCGGGGGCGGCGGGGCCAGTCAGTCGGTCAGCGTCGATGTGGGCAGTTCTGGCCTGCCGATCAGCGCCAAGGTAAGCGTTGGTCGCGCGGGCGCAGGGGGTGGCATCGGTGGCATTATCTCGGCCAGCTTTGATGGTCTGGTGGTGACGCATGGCGCAGATGCCGATGGTATTCTGGTGCAGTCGATTGGTGGCGGCGGCGGCCTTGGCGGATCGGCCGGGGGCGTGTCCGGCGGTGACGACACGTCGGACGCTGCGCAACTGGCCGCCGCATCCGAGGATGACAGCGACAGCGGCATCAACGTCAATATTGCGATCCAGGGCGCGTTCGCTGGGAATGGGGGCGACGGCGGCAACGGTGGCGCAATCGGTGACAATGATACCCGGTCTGCCGAATTTTCACTTGGCGGCACGGTGCTGACCTATGGTGACTATTCCGATGGCGTGGTGGTGCAATCCATCGGAGGTGGTGGCGGGGCTGGCGGAAATGCTGCAAGCCAGAACAGCGAAGCGACGGTCAAGACAAACATCGTGATCGGCAGCGTCGGTGGCGGTGCTGGCAACGGCGGCAGCATTACGCTGGCGTTTGATAATCTGGCGGTGCAGACGCAAGGCGCCTACGCCTTTGGTGCGCTGTTGCAAAGCATCGGCGCCGGTGGCGGCCAGGGTGGCAGCGGATCGAAGAACAGCTGTGGTCTGATCTCGCTGGGGTCTGGCAATGCGGTTGACGATTACAGTGGGTCTTCCCCCGGCTGCGGAACCCTTCCTTCGGCCAGCAGCATCCGCAACCAGACCGGAACCAACGGCAATGGCGATGATATCAGCACCGAAGGCACCGACAATGTGGCGACCATTGCCACAGCTGGGGACGATGCCCATGCGCTGGTTGCGCAAAGCATTGGCGGCGGCGGCGGAACGGCGGGGGCCGGGTCATCAAACAGCGATGGCGATCAGGCATTTACCGTCGCTTTGGGCAGCAGTGGCGGCGCCATCGGAAACGGCGGCCGTGTCACACTTGGCGGCAGCTTCCGGCTCGGCACTTCCGGCGAACGCGCCATCGGCCTTGTGGCGCAATCCATTGGCGGGGGCGGCGGTCTTGCCACCCTTGATATGTCGAACGCGGGCAGCGGCGAGGCGCATCTTGGTGCCGATGGGGCAAGTGGCAGCGGCGCGGCCGTCTCCCTTGAACTGGATGATGAAAGCTTCATCCAGACCACCGGGCAGGCTGGCCACGGGATTGTGGCGCAGTCCATCGGCGGCGGCGGCGGTATCGCGGGCGACACTTCGGTCTCAACCCTGCTGACAACCGACTTTACCCGCAACGATGCCACCAACTCCGGCGCCGTAAACGGCAATGGCGGGACCGTCACAATCACAAGCGCTGCGACCATTCAGGTTTCCGGTAAGGGCGCGATCGGGATTGTCGCGCAATCCATCGCCGGGGGTGGTGGGCTTGGCGGTGATGCCACGGGCAGCTTCGCGGGCTCTACCAGCAACAAATCCGGCGCGTCGGTTGCCGAGGATGTGACAATCACCAACAACGGCGTGATCACCGCTACAGGCGACAACGGCATAGGGATTTTTGCACAAAGCCAGGGCCCTGATGACAATGGCGTTGTTGTGGTGGACGTCAACGGCACTGTCACCGGAGGCAACGGCGCGCAGGGGGCGGGCATCCTGATTGCCGGCGGGACTGCGACGGGCTTCGCGCCGGGAAACACGCTGAACGTTGCAAGCGGGGCAACGGTGGGGGCCTTGGGTGGCACCGCCGTCATCTATCAGGGTGATACCAATGCGGCGGGCGTCAGCGGCCTTGACGTGAATAACGCAGGCACGATTTCGGGCAATATCAACGGCTATTACCTGAATGGCAGCGTGATTTCCGGTCTGGACCCTTTCCCTGCCGCTTTCGCGGTCACGTCGGGGAAGGCGGCGGTTACGGTGAACAACATCAAGGGCGGGGTCTTGGTGGACGCCGCGTCCTATGGCGCAGATGTCATAAACGCGGGGGCTTTGATTGTCGGCAAGGCCGATGTCCCCGACACGCTTGAAATCGCCGGGCGCTTCACCCAGACAAGCACGGGTGTCACGACAACGGCAGTCGATTTCTTCCGGGGTGCGGGTGATCTGATCAAGGTTTCGGGCGACGTCGCTTTGGATGGGGCGCTCGAGATTGTTCCCTTGACCACTTATAAGGGGGCACGGCAGCAGATTGTGCAGGCCGAGGGCGAGATTGCCGGAGCGTTCTCGGAAATCAAATCCACGCTTTTCACCTATGCCTTGTCCACGGATGAGGACGGTGATCTTTGGGTAGAGGTTGCAGGGGCGCATTTCGCATCCGTGCCTGATCTGACGGAGAACCAGCAGGCGACAGCTGCTTATCTGGGTGAGGTTTTCGATACCAAGGACGTCACTTTGCGCGAGTTGTTCGCTGCGGCTGAACGCGTGGCAAGTGCCGATTTGGCAAATTATGCCACCCTGCTGTCCGAGCTTGGCCCCGGCGCAAGTGCGGCTGGATCTGCGCTGAACATCGCACTGGCGCCCGGGCGGTTTGACCCACTGATGGGTTGCCAGAATACTGTCGCGGGCAGCGAAACCGATCCGTTTTGTATCGACGTGTTCGCAAAAGGCCAGTCGGCCGCGCAAGATGGCGGCAACAGCGCCCTCGGCTTTAACAGCGACATCTACAGCTTTGGTGTCGCAGCCCATCAGGCGGTTGGCGACTATGTCCTTGGCGCCAGCCTTAGCCTTGAAAATAGCTTTTCCACCGGATCGGATGGGCTGAGCAACGTGGATGGCGACAGTGTTATCCTTGGTCTTTCGGCCAGCCGCGATTTTGGCGGGATGACGGTGACTGGGGCGCTTTTGGGCAGCACCGGCAGCTTTGACACATCGCGCACATTGGCCCTGCCCGGCGGAGTTGAAACGGCGCGCGGGTCTTATGATGCCACGAGTACGGCCCTGCGGCTGCGCCTTGAGGGGTTCAGCACGCTTGGGGTGGCCTATCTGCGCCCGATGCTGGATCTGGACGCGATCTATACCTCTGCCGGGGGCTACACCGAAACTGGCGCAGGTACAGAAAACCTGATGGTGCAGGGCAGCAATGAAAGCGCCTTTATCGCCACCCCTGCGGTGGAACTGGGACGGGTATTCGATCTGGGCAATGGCCAGGACCTGCGTGCCTATGGCCGCGTGGGTTGGGCGATCTCAAACAACGATGCCTACACCACGACCGCCAGCTTTGCCGGAGCGCCCGCTTCGGTGGCTGGTTTCGACACCGCGCTTGCGATGCCGGACAATGTGGGTGTGATCGGTGCGGGTATGCAACTGACCGGAAATGACTCGATGCAGCTGGACCTGCGCTACGACGGCACTTTCGGCGAAGGAACCTCCAGCAGCGCTCTGTCTCTGTGGTTCAGCAAAAAGTTCTGATCCGCAACCCAAAGAAATCGCCCCGCGTCTGACCGGGGCGATTTCAAGGCTGGTTCGTCGGGCCATGCTCAACGCATGATCTATGCAGCTTGACGCTCAGATCATACGGAAACCGCGGATCAATGCCGCGATGCCTTGTAGCAATCTGATGTTGCTTCAGGATGCCTTCCTTGGGCGGCGGTATTCCAATTTCGGGCGTGCAAGGACCGGCCAATATATGATGGAGAATCCCGCGAAGGCCGCGATCCAGGCGCAGGCGGCCAAGTGAATTGGCCATTCCGACGCCGGTAAAGCTCCGGCAACAAACCGGGCCAGAACGGCGACGATCAGGCTGGTATAGATCGCGGTGATTGGGATGGTGGCATGTAACGGGCGCCCCGTATGACCAAGGCTCGCACGGGTCATCACCGCAAGCGTCATCAACCCAACCGCACCTGCCATCCAGATATGCTGTGCTGCGGGCGCCATGCCCGGCAGGAGCAGGCCCGCTGCCACTGCCAGAAACCCCAATGGAACGCAGGCATATCCGGCGTGCAGAACCCAGACCAACGCCTCAGCCCCGGTGCGATGCCCTGACCAGCGCGACATTCGCCAGACGTGCAAGACACCGGCCAGGCCACAGACAACCGCCGTGGCTGTTGCCTCTGGCCAGACAACCCAGACGATCAGCGCCGCCATGCTTAACAACAGGACCGCACCGTCATTGCGGCCAAAAGGCACTGGCAGCGTCGTTGACCCGCGTTGGGCAAGCCAGTTGCGGGTAAAGCTGGGTACGATGCGCCCGCCGATCAGCGAAACCAGCATCACGGCGACGACCAGACCCAGGCGCAGGCCGAAACCTTTCGCAGGATAGCCGCCCTGCGTGGCCTCGATATGGAAAAGCCCGTTGGCAATGAACATGCCCAAAAGCAGGCCAAGAACCGGAAGGTTCTTCCAGTTTCGCCCGCTCACTACCTCGCGGGCGAGGGCGGCGAACAGGGCCAGAGGAAAGGCAAGATCAATCGCTGCTGCCACTCCCCACGGCAGCAAGGCAGAGGTGGCTATCGTCAGTCGTCCGGCAATCCACAAGCCCACCAACGCACCCAATGGCCAGCCGACAATCGGCAAACGACCCGTCCAGTTTGGCACAGCCGTCAGCAGAAATCCGGCCAGAATTGCCCCCAGATAGCCGAACAGAAATTCATGTGCGTGCCATGACACCGGATCAAAGGCGGTGGCCAGAACCTCGTGCCCGCTCAGCATGAACACCCACAGCAGCATCGCGACTGCGGCCCAGATGGAACCGAATAGAAAGAACGGGCGAAAGCCGTAGCTTAGTATGGCCGGGCCGTTCCAGGCCCGCATTTGTTCGGCTGAGGTGGTCATGACAGTGCTTTCGGAAGGGGACCGTCGGCTTTGGTGACGACGATGTGCGTTTCGATATCATGCGCTTGCGGGAAGATGGTGGGACTGCGCGCCGCCCACAGCGCGGGGACGGGCTGGGATTCGACCCGTTTTGCCGCGTATTCGGGGATCCGATCGGCAACGGGTGCGACAGGTCTCGTGTCAACGCGAGCGCGGCTATAAAGGCTATCTGCGTGTTCGGTTCGCATGGCCCCGCGCGTCCCTTTTGGCCACAGATCTGCCGATATATCTATGCGAATGCTGAAAGGCTGCACGCGCGTCACGATCAAGCCCCTTAGTATCCAAGCTTGCATCCCAGAGTGGGCTTGGTAATAGGTATTGTAAATACGCATTCAGACTGGAGCGACGATGCGCCTCACCGCTTTCACCGATTTCGGCCTGCGTGCCCTGATGCGGATGGCAACTGCGCCGGATCGGTCCTTTTCCACCCGTGAACTTGCCAGCGAGTTTTCGCTGTCGCGCAACCACCTGACCAAGATCATGGCATCGCTTGCGCAGGCCGGCATCATCGTGACCCGCCGCGGCGGTGGCGGTGGCGCTACACTTGCGCGGCCTGCGGATCAGATCAGTTTGGGTGAGGTTGTGCGTGTGCTGGAGGCAGGTCAGGCGCTGGTTGAATGCTTTGCTGCGGGCGGCGGGCAATGCACGGTTGTCGGGTGCTGCCGGCTGAAGGCCCGTCTGCGCAAAGCCGAGGCCGCGTTTCTGGCCGAACTCGACCGCTCTACCCTTGCAAGCATCGCTCTGCCCCCCGTTTCGGCCAATCCGCTCACCCAGTCGTAAAACGCCCGCGTCGCGCCGAAAGCAGGTTGCGGGCGCAAAGATCCCGAAACTCTTCGCGCCTTTCGCCGCAAGGCCCTCGGTCCTTTTGATACGCGCAAGATTGGCTGCAATACCTTCGTCACCTCGCGAAAGCGCCAACGTCTGCTTCGCAAAGGCACTTCGTGTGGGACAGCAGATCATCGGGAAGGCGTGAACGTCCCTTAAGGCATCACTGACGGCGCGAACAACAGAACCCGCAGAAAATTTGAAATCGTTTTTAGTTGGCGCTATTCTGCGCGGGAACCAAGTATCCTGTTCAGGGTATGCAGAACCCGGAAAGCATTTCAGCGATGTCATCGGCATGAAGGATCCTGAAACCAGCCCGACCACGGGGCGGCCCACAATCAAGACCCTTTCCAAACTGACCGGGTTTTCGATTGCGACGATTTCCAAGGCCCTGCACGACTCCCCTGTTGTGACCGAAGAGACAAAGCAGGTTATCCGCAAGGCCGCCGCGTCGATCGGCTATGAGGCAAGCCTGCGTGGCAAGTCGCTGCGCACGGGGCTGACCTATCAGATTGCGGTCTTGATGCCGGTGCCCTCAGAAACCGAATACGAATGGGATGGGGTGGAATACACCCAGATTCTGAGCGGGATCAGTCAGGTGTTGCAAGGCTCGCCCTATCAGTTGGCAGTGCATATCGTGCGCAATGCCGATGACGGGCTGCAGGTGGCGCGCAAGATCGTAAGCCAAGGGATCGCCGATGCGATGATCTTTTCCGGTATCCGGGCGCAGGATGCACGGATCGACTATCTGATCGCAGAGGATTTTCCCTTTGCCACAATGGGGCGCTGCCGTAGCCCGCTGGAATATGCGCATGTGGACGTTGACAGCGGCTGGGCCGCCTATGCAGCCACCGCGCGCCTGATTGCCGGGGGACACAGGCGCGTTGCCCTGATCAACCCCGATCCGGTGCTGTCCTATGCGCTGGACCGGATGGATGGATTCCGGCGCGCCTTTGCCGAGGCGGGATTGCCGCCCTGCGATGATCTGATCCGGGCGGGGGATCTGACGGCCAAGTTCGGCAAGGCAAGCGCGTTGAGCCTGCGGGGCTTTGATGATCCGCCGACCGGATTTGTCTGCGTGAACGAGGCAACGACTTTGGGCGTTTTGTCTGCCTTGGCCGAACTTGGCCTGCGGGTCGGCATTGATGCAGACGTGATCGCTTATGACGACATCAACGTCAGCGCCTATTTCACGCCGCCACTGACCACGCTGTACCTGCCGATTGCGCAACTGGGTGAGCAATTGGGCTCTTTCCTGCTGCGCAGGCTGGCGGGCGAGGCGGCGGGCGCGCTGACAGCCGTTTTCCGCCCGGAACTGGTGCTGCGCCAGCCGGATCGTCTGGGCGGTTGAGCGAGGCTCAGTCCTCGCGCCAGATCGCCACGTCCACCGGGCCCAACGACCGGGTGCCAAGCAGGATGGTCGCGCCAGGATTGGCGGGCACTTCGGCGCGCGAAGACCCGAAGTTGAAGGCAAAGTGCAGCCCCCCGCGGCGCGCAAGGCGCAGATCGCCAAGGTCGGGCAGGGTGGTGACATTTGCCCAAGCCAGCGTATCGACGATGATGGCCTGCAACAGCGGCAGATCGGGCAGAGTGGCCAGATACCGCGCCTTGTCATTGCCGATGAGCGCCGGGGCGCCATCGCGGTAGGCACCCTCGAAATGCGCGAGGCGGCGTTCGGTGGTGACAATGGTTTCCCGCCAACGTCGCGCCGTATAGCTTGAGTTGCCGAAAATCACGGTTTCGGGCGCATAGTCGGGCAAGCTTTCAACCCGCGTCACCTTCATCTGCAAAAGTGCAGCCAATGGCCCGGGCGGCAGGGTGGCGGGGATCTGCATGTCGGCGGTCTTGCTGCCCGAACGCGGGCCAAACAACACTTTGGCCGGGGCACCCTTCAGGTTTTTAACGAAAGCCTCGGGCGCGATCAGCAGATCGGGCGCAAGGATCAGGGCGTAGTCGCGCAGATCAGCCTGCGGGCCGATGATATCCAGATCAACGCCCAGTCGTGAGGCCGCTGCGTACCAATCCAGCGCAATGTGATGCGGGCGATAAGTGGCGCCCTGCGGCAGGCTGCGGCTGGCCCAGCGGGATTCGTAATCCAGAACCAGAGCGACCTGTGCCTTTGCGCGTGGCCCGATGGCGGGCAGCAGGGCTCTTTCGCGGGCGACCTGCGCCACCTCGATATGGGCCTGATCGGGTGTGCTGTCGGGCAGCAGCAGGCCTGCGTGGAATTGTTCTTGCGCGAAGGGTGCCTGACGCCAGCGGAAATAGGACACCATGTCAACGCCATGCGCGAAGGCCAGCCACGTCCATAACCGCACCATGCCATCGGCGGGCGCTGGGTTGTGGGCGGCCCAGTTCACCGGACCGGGTTGTTGTTCCATCACCCACACGCGGCCCTTGCCGACCGTGCGGTAAAGGTCGTGGTTGAAAGCCGTCTGATCGGGGTCGCCCACCCGAAGAAAACGCGCCTTGTCGGCATCAGACAACCTGCCGTTGGTCAGGCCACCCAAGGGGTAGACATCCCACGACGCAACGTCGATATCGTCAGCCAGCGCGTAGTGGTCGAAATCGGTGTTTTGATTCATGAAGTTATGGGTAATGGGCCGACCCGGCGCATGGGCGCGCAGAATATCAACCTGCGCCTTGTTGAAGGCGCGCACCTGATCTGATGAAAAGCGGGTAAAGTCGATCAGATGGCTGGGGGTGGGTTCATCTACCAGATTGTTCGGCAATTCCACCTGCGCAAAATCGCTGTAGGTCATCGACCAGAACGACGTGCCCCAGGCGCGGTTAAGTTCCGAAACCGTGCCATAGCGCCGGGCGAGCCAGTCGCGGAACGCGCCGCGCGCCGCATCGGAATAGCTGTAAATCGTATCGTGGTCGCCGTATTCGTTGTCGGTCTGCCAGGCGTGAACATGGGGGTGTTGACCATAGCGGCGGGCCATCGCCTCGGTAATGCGGGCGGACTCGATGCGGTAGCGCGGGCTGGAAAAGCAATAGTGCCGCCGCGCGCCGAATTTGCGCACAATGCCCTTTTCATCCACGGGCAGAATTTCGGGGTATAGATCAACCAGCCACTTTGGCGGCGCGGCGGTAGGGGTGCAGAGAATTACCTTCAGCCCCGCCGCACCCAGGGTCTGCACGGCCGCATCCAGCCAGTCCCAATCGAACTGCCCGGCCTCGGGTTCTATCTTGGCCCAGGAAAACTCGGCGATCCGCACCCAGGTCAGGCCAAGGGCCACCATCGCGGCGGCATCCTCGGCCCATTTTTCGCGCGGCCATTGTTCAGGGTAATAGCAAACCCCCAGATCCGGGCCTTGCAAGTCTGAGGGAACGGTCATGGAAAGCTCTTTCGCTGGCATGGTCAGGTTTTCTTCAGATCGGCAAAGGCCGTTTCCAGCGCCGCGCACAACAGGTCGGCTTCGCGGCGGCCAAAGACCATCGGAGGCTTGAATTTCAACACGTTGTCCATAGGCCCATCGGTAGAGGCCAGCACGGCGTTCTGGCGCAGGTGATTGACGATCCATCCTGCCTCGGCCGTGGCAGGGGCCAAGGTTTCGCGGTTAGTCACCAATTCGATGCCCAGAAACAGCCCCGCGCCCCGCACGTCACCGATCAGCGCATGGCGGGGCGCCATGTCGCGGAAACGGTCCAACAGGTGGGCGCCGGTTTTCAGGGCGCGGGCTTGCAAATCTTCGGCCTCGATCACATCCAGCACGGCCATGCCGACGGCCATCGACACCGGATTGCCGCCGAAAGAATTGAAATACTCCATCCCATTGGCAAAACGCGTGGCGATTTCTGGGGTGGTCACAACGGCTGCAAGCGGGTGGCCATTGCCGATGGGCTTGCCCATTACCACGATATCAGGGGTCACACCCTGAAGTTCGAACCCCCAGAAGGCGGAGCCAACGCGCCCGAACCCGCATTGCACCTCATCCGCGATGCAAAGCCCGCCCTCGGCCCGGATTTTGGCGTAGACGGCGGCAAGGTAGCCTTCCGGGTAGATCACCTGCCCGCCAACGCCAGAAATGCTTTCGGCGATGAAACTCGCCGCCCCAGTTCCGGTTTTGGTGCGGATGGCGGCAAGGCAAGTGTCGATATCGGCGGCGTAGGCCTGGCTGGAACCAACGCTCATGCCGCGATGGGGTCCACGGTAGGGGTCCGGAAAGCCTGCGATTTCAACGAAATCGGGCTTCGGAAAGCCGCCCTTGCGCTTGAACTTGTAGGGGCTGATGTCAACCATACCTCCCGAATTGCCGTGATAGGCCCAATCCAGAACAACGGTGCTTTTCTTGCCCAAGGCGGTGCGGGCGATGCGCAAGGCAAGTTCGTTCGCCTCGGTGCCCGAATTGACAAAATAGGCCACTTTCAGATCGCCCGGCAGCTTCGCCCTCAGCCGTTCGGAATAGTCCAGCATCAGATCGTTCAGATAGCGACTGTTTGTGTTCAGAATGGCCGCTTGCCGCGCTATGGCGGAAACCACATGCGGGTGGCAATGGCCGACATGGGTGATGTTGTTCACCGCATCCAGATATTTGCGCCCGGTATGGTCGATCAGATAGGCGCCGTCCCCCCGCACGATCTTCAGCTTGTCGGTGTAAGAAATGGAAAGCGATGGCCCGATGCTGCGCGCACGGCGGTGCAGCAGGGTTGCGGGTGGGTTGGGGTCAACCACAAAGCTTTCGGACGGTTGCCGCAGGATCAGGTTTGGGTCGATGCAGATGCCACACCAGACATCCCAAAGGCTGTCATGGCC
>CAMFLG010000072.1 GCA_945957495.1 uncultured Pseudorhodobacter sp.
CCCCGGCGGCACCCCCACCCAACGGTTAGAGCGGTTCTTGCGCGCAGGTTTCACCGACGATCTGATGACGCCCGCGCATCTGCGCCTGCGCATCGACCTGTGGTCAGTCGCCCAATCGCAACCCGCCATCGCCGCCATCGAACGCAGCCTCTACGACAGCCACCGTGCGGCGGTCGAGGCTTTGCTGGACCTGATGACCGCCGACTACGCCGCCGACCGCATCCCCGCCGTGGCCGACCTGATCATGGCCACGCTGGATGGGCTTTGGCTGGATTGGCTGCGCCGGGGCGATACGGCGGCGGTGCAGAACGGGCTAGAGGGATGCGTTCTGTTCGCCCGGCTCCGGCTGGGGGCCAGCTAAGCCGAAACCCGCAGCATCAAAGCCCCAGTACATGTGACGAGGAAACCATGAAACAAACCACCGCCCCCAGCCGGACCTATCGCTGGACCCGACGGCTGCTGATCGTACTCGCGGTCTATCTGCTGCTGGCCTACATCATCTTGCCCCGGCTTTGGCTGCATCACGAACACCAACCCGGTCTGGCCGACCTGAGTGCTGTGACACACACCGCAGACGGTATTCCCGGCGACCCGCTGAACGTGGGTCTGGTCGGTGACAAAACCGATGTGCTGCGCGCGATGGCCGCCGCCGGTTGGCTGCCCGCCGATCCGATCACCCTGAAAAGCAGTGTCGAGATTTCGGCCAGCGTCGTGCTGGACCGCCCCGACAAAGAGGCGCCTGTCAGCCCGCTTTACTATGACGGGCGCAAGCAGGATCTGGCCTTTGAAAAGCAGATCGGCAAAAGCGCGGACAAGCGCAATCATGTGCGGTTCTGGCAAGTGCTGGACAAAGGCGTTGAAGGTCGCCCGGTCTGGCTGGGGTCGGCAACACAGGATGCCGGTGTCACCCTTAGCCGCGATACCGGCCAAGTCACCCACCGCATTGCCCCCGACATCGACGCAGAGCGCGCGGTGCTGATCGGCGATCTGGTCACGGCAAAGGTCGTTACAGAGCTGTATCAGGTATCGGGCATCGGCCCCACCCTGTCGGGCAAGAATGGCGAGGGCGACCCTTACTACACTGACGGCGAGATCAACTTTGCGGTGCTGTCGCCGGGTGCCACCGTTGTCTCTGCGCCGCCCACGGTGGACGCCGACCCATGGCTTGTGCAAGGCAAGAACCAGATCTGGTCCAGCATTTCGCCGCTGCTCGGCTCTGACGAAACTCCTGCGCCTGCCCAGTAAGCACAAGGCGCAAAAGTTAACAAAGTCTGAAAGAACCCTTGTAACCCTTTGTTACTGCTGGAACGTCGAGTGTCGCACGCGTGCGACACTCAGGCGGACCGGGTCGGAACCCGCCGCTCCAGCCAGTGAAACAGCAGCACGATCAGCCCCGCGATCACCATATAGACCACCGCCAGCAGCAGCAGCGGCTCATAAACGATGAACGTGTCCTGCCGCACCCGCGAAGACACCGCATAGATATCCACCACCGTGATCGTCGCCACCAGCGGCGTCGCCTTCATTTGCAACACCGTCTCGCCACCCAAGGTGGGCAGCACCCGATGCAGCGCCTGCGGCAGCCAGATGCGGCGGAAGATCGTGAACCGCGGCATCCCCATCGCCTTGGCGGCCTCCAGCTGCCCGTGCGGCACACCTTTGAACGCACCCCGCATCACCTCGCCCTCATACCCCGCCACCGACAGCGACAGCGCCACTACCGCGTAGGGCCAGGCCTGCCGCAAGATCGGCCACAGTGCCGAGTCGCGGATCCATGGCACAGACGGGAACAACGACCCGATCCCGTAATACAGCAACCAAAGCTGCAACAGCAGCGGCGTGCCCCGGATGATGCCGCAGAAAATCCGCGCGGGCGCCGCCAGATACCACGGCCCCACCGCCTGCGCGAACCCCAGCGGGATCGCCAACGCCATGCCGACCACCATGGTCACGACCAACAGCCACAACGTATTCCAGATGCCGGTCAGGATCAGCGCCTGATACTTCGGATTGGCCAGCCAATCCCAGCGCAGCGCCACCACGCACCAGACAACCAATGCCAGTCCCAGAACCAGCATCACGATGCGACGGGGAACGAAGAATTCTCGCATCGCTCAGCCCCCCATCCGCCGCTGCCCCTTGCGAGCCCAAGCCTCGATCCGGCTGAAGATCAGCGTCGAGACGATGGAAAGCAAAAGGTATAGCACCCCCGCTGCCGCAAAGAAGGTGAAGAACGCTTTGGTCGTGCTGGCCGCCTGCCGGGTGGCCTGCGTCAGTTCGGCAAAGCCGACGACCGCCAGCAAGGCGGTGTCCTTCGTGGCCACCAACCACAGGTTGGCAAGGCCGGGGATCGCAAAAGACATCATCAGCGGCAGGGTGATCCGCCGGGCCAATAGAACGGCTGGCATTCCCATCGCCCGCGCGGCCTCGATCTGCCCGGCAGGCACGGCCAGAATAGCGCCGCGCAGCACTTCCGTCGAATAAGCGCCCTGCACCACCCCCAACACCGCAATCCCCGCCGCGATGCCAGAGATCTGGATGCGGTCATGGCCGAAACTCAGCAGCACCTGATTGACCGCGTCGGTGACAGCAAAATACAGGATCAGGATCAGCACCAGTTCCGGCACCGCGCGCACGATAGTGGTGTAAATCGCCAGCAGATCCTTGACGACAGGACTGCCGTACAGCTTGCCGTAAGCGCCGAAAATCCCGATCGTCAGCCCCAGCGCAAAGGCACCAAAGGCGATCTGGACGGAATTCCACAGCCCAAGCAAAAGCGTCGCCCCCCAGCCGGGAGGCGACAAGGCCAGCAATGGCAGCGTGGAGGCCTGAATGGCCCCAAGGATTTGCATCCTCAGCCGCCGTAGATCGACGAGGCGAAGTAGTTCTTGGTGATGGCGTCATAGGTGCCATCGGCAATGATCGCAGCAATTGCGGCGTTCAGCTTGGCCTTCAGGGCGTCATCACCTTTGCGCACGCCCGCGCCCACGCCGAGGCCCAGGATCGCCGGGTCATCGGCAACGGCGCCTTTCAGTTCGCAGCAGGCCTTGCCGGCGTCTGTTGCAAGGAAGGCGTCAAGCGCGATGCTGTCGGCTTGGGTTGCATCAATCCGGCCTGCGGCCAGATCCTGATTGGCCTCGTCCTGGGTCTGATAGACCTTCACCTCTGCAGCCGTCGGCGCGAAGTATTTGTTCACATAGGCCTCATGTACGGTCGAAGCCTGCACGCCGATGATCTTGCCCGCCAACCCTTCGGCGGTCGGTGCCATTTCGACGCCCTTGGCGCCGACGATCACGGTTGGGGTGTTATAATACTTGTCCGAGAAGTCGATCGTCTTCAAACGCTCGTCCGTGATCGACATCGAGGCCATGATCACGTCGATCTGGCCAGAGGTCAGCGACGGGATGATGCCATCCCATGCCACGGGTGTGATCACGCAATCCATTGCGCCCGCCTTGCAGACCGCGTTGATGATATCGACTTCCCAGCCGACCCAATTGCCCGAAGCATCGGGCGCGGCGAAGGGCGGATAGGCCTCGGCAGCGATGCCGACCTTGACTTGCTGCGCCAGAGCGCCGGTTGCAAATGACATGGCCAAGGCGGCGGCCAGAACGATCTTCTTCATGTGGTCCTCACAAGTTGGTTTAAGGTTCCGGGTTAACCCACGGTTTTCAGGAATTGTTTCAGGCGTTCAGATTTCGGGTCGCCGAACAGGGTTTCAGGCGGGCCTTCCTCTTCGATGACGCCGTTGTGCAGATAGATGACGTGGCTCGCCACCTCGCGCGCGAATTTCATCTCATGCGTCACAAGGATCATCGTGCGGCCTTCATCGGCCAGTGCCTTGATCACCGCCAGCACTTCCCCCACCAGTTCGGGATCAAGCGCCGAGGTCGGCTCATCAAACAACATGGCGCGCGGCTCCATACAAAGGGCGCGGGCGATGGCGGCACGCTGTTGCTGGCCGCCAGACATGAAGGCAGGATATGCACCGGCCTTTTCAGCCAGACCCACGCGCGCCAGCAGCTTGTGCGCGCGCGCCTCGGCATCGCTGCGCGGCGTCTTCAGAACATGGACGGGGACTTCGATCAGATTCTCCAGCACTGTCTTGTGGGTCCAAAGATTGAAGCTTTGGAAAACCATGCCAAGGCTTTGCCGCAGGCGTTCGATCTGGCGCCGGTCTGAAGGTGAGCCATCGCCGCGCATGGCCACAGCCTCGCCGCCGATTTCAATTGTGCCAGCCGAAGGCGTTTCCAGAAAGTTGATGCAGCGCAACATGGTGGACTTGCCCGAACCCGAGCCGCCGATGATCGCCACAACATCGCCTTCGCGTGCCGTCAGAGAGACGCCTTTCAACACCTCATGTGTGCCAAAGGATTTTCGCAATGCGGCAACGCGAATTGCAACAGGCCGATCCGCCATGAATACTCCCCGGTCGGGCGGGTTGTTCCCGCCAGCTTTTCAGGTATCTGAGGCGCTGACCGGCAATTATGCAAGCGAATAATTCACGCAGCGCCCAAATCAGCCGCGCGCCTGCAAAGCCTCGCTCAGCAGCGCCTTGACAAGGTCAGGCGGCACGTCTTCGGCGACAAAAGCATCACCGATGGAACGGGCGAGCACGAAGCGAAGCCGGCCATCGACCACTTTCTTGTCCTGACCCATCAGGGCAAGCAACGCCTCTGCCCCCGGGAGATCACCTTGAATATCCGACAGATCCACCTTGGTTCCCATCGCGCGCAGATGTGCGCGCACCCGGCTGGGGGCCTCTTGCGAACACAGGCCAAGACGCTGCGACAGCTCGAACGCCAGGGCGCAGCCAATCGCCACGCCTTCGCCGTGCAGCAGCCGATCAGAATAGCCCGTGGCCTTTTCCAGCGCATGGCAGAAGGTGTGGCCAAGGTTCAGCAGGGCACGTTCGCCCTCCTCCGTTTCATCACGGCTGACGATACCTGCCTTCATCTCGACAGACCGTTTTACCGCGTATTGCCGCAGCCCCGCGTCGCCAGACGCCATCGCTGGACCATGTCGTTCAAGCCAGTCAAAGAATGCAGCATCGCCCAGCAGGCCGTATTTAACCACCTCGCCATAGCCAGCGAGGAAGTCGCGCACGGGAAGGGAGGAAAGCACGTCGATGTCGGCCAGAACCAGACTGGGCTGATGGAAGGCCCCGACAAGGTTCTTGCCCTGCGCCGTGTTGATCCCGGTCTTGCCACCAACCGAGCTGTCAACTTGTGCCAAAAGCGTCGTGGGAATCTGCACGAACCGCACGCCCCTGCGCAGGATGGCAGATGCAAACCCCACCAGATCACCCACCACGCCGCCACCAAAAGCGATGACCACATCGCGACGTTCGATCTTTTGATCCAACAGCCATTCGGTGCAGCGGGCCAGTTGTTCCCAACCCTTGCTGGATTCGCCCGGGGGAATGGTCAATGCCGTCATGACTATGCCCTCGGCCTCAAGGCTTTTGGCCAGGGCCATTAGATGTAGGGCGGCCACCGTGTCATCGGTAATCACCGCGACCTTCTTGCGCCGCAGCGCCGGAGCGATCTGCCGACCTGCCTGCGCGATCAGCCCCTGCCCGATGCGCACCTCGTAACTGCGCGCACCAAGGGCGACGTTCACGGTATCGCGGCTCATCTCAGATCCTTTCCAGCACATCGGCGCGGGTGGCCAACGCATCAATGACGCGCTGCGCCATGCCCTCTACCGAAAGATCGGGAGACGAGTCCACGACCAAATCAGCCAGTTCATAGAATGGCAGGCGCGCCTCGTTCAGAACGCGCAGCGTTTCGCGGGGATTGGCCGTGCGCAAAAGCGGCCGTGTTGTCTTGTGCCGCACCCGCTGCCACAGCAGATCCAGTTCGGCGCGTAGCCAGACCGACACCCCCGCCTCATGCACCAAGGCACGGTTGGTTTCGGACAGGAAGGCGCCGCCCCCGGTGGACAGGATACAGGGCGTGTCGCGCAGAAGGCGGCCCAGAACCTCAGTTTCGCGCGCCCGAAAAAACGCCTCACCGTCCCGTTCGAATATCTCGGCAATAGACCGGTCGGCTGCGCGTACGATCTCTTCGTCCGAATCAAGGAAGGGAACGCCCAGTGCGCGCGCTACGGCGGTTCCCACCGCCGTCTTGCCCGCACCCATCATCCCCACCATGACAACCGTCTTTTTCAGTCGAACCATTCTTCCCCGCCTGCCCTATCTTCTGACCGGCCATCGCGGATGAACCGGCGGGCAAATGCCCAAGGCAAATCTTTCTTCCCTGAATGGCGTGAACTTACTGCAAATGCCATATATAATCGCGTAGGCGTGGCATTCCCGTGATGGGCAGCCACCAAGAAATCGGCCGTCGGGGGCAACCGGGGGCAAAGCACAAGGCAGAATAGGCATGGGGCGTCTGATCAAACTTTTGGCAGGGTTGGCGGTGCTGGGGCTTCTGGCGTTGACGGGATACGCCTATCTGGCAGACCTGAGGCCCGCGACCCAAGAGGTAAAGATGCCGGTGACGCTTCATGCCGACTAGACGACGCTGGGCCCTGGCCGCGCATTTGCTTTTCTGGCCCCAGATCGGCTTGGCCGAAGAACCGTCTTCGGCGATTGACTGGCTTTCCGAATCCATCGGCGTAAGTGCAACATCTGCGCCCGTCAGCAACGGATCGAAGGCCAACCTTCCCCCGGTTGCGGGCGAACGGGCGGTTTCAAGCGATACCCTGCCCGACCCGGTGGCAACTTCTGTGCTGGGCGGGCCGTCCTTGGATGCCGTGGGGCTGCTGCCATCCAACGTCACCGGACTGCCGCGCAATCTGTGGGGCATTGGCCGAAGTGACGAGATCGCGGCGCTGATCGGCACCGTTGGTCAAGGCGATGTGCCGGCCCTGCAGTCGCAGTTAATGACGCTGCTTCTGGCCGAGGCGGATCCACCAGTGGCCTCTATCGACGAAGGCACCTTGCTGCTGGCGCGCATCGACCGTCTGCTGACGATGGGGGCGCTGGATCAGGCTGCCTCGCTGATTGATGCCGCAGGCGCGGGGAAATCGCCGGAACTTTTTCGGCGCAGCTTTGACGTTGCCCTGTTGACAGGGCAAGAAGACGCCGCCTGTGATGTGCTGAAATCCTCGCCCGGTCTGGCCCCGACTGTGACCACGCGGGTATTTTGTCTCGCGCGATCTGGCGACTGGAACGCGGCGGCTTTGACACTTCGCACCGCACAGGCGCTTGGCAATGTGACAGAGACTGAAGATCACCTTTTGTCGCGGTTTCTGGACCCAGAACTGTTTGACGGCGAGGATTTGCCACCACCACCGAACCCGATCACGCCGCTGATCTGGCGGATTTACGATGCTTTGGGCGCACCTTTGCCCACGGCGAACCTGCCGCCCGCCTTTGCCCATGCCGATCTTTCCAGCCATGCCGGATGGAAAGCCCAGATTGAGGCGGCGGAGCGGCTGGCGCGGGCCGGTGTGATTTCACCCAACGTTCTGCTGGGCCTTTACACCGACAGAACCCCTGCCGCCTCTGGCGGGGTCTGGGATCGTGCCGATGCGTTCCAGCGCTTTGATGCCGCGCTGACCAAAGGCGATGTGACCGCCATCGAACAACGTCTGCCGCTGGCCTATGCGCGCATGAAGGATGTCGAGTTGGAGGTTCCCTTTGCCACGCTGTTTGGCGAGTCGCTGGCAAAATACAAATTGAAGGGCGACGCGGCACGCATCTCTTTTGAAATCGGGCTTTTGTCGCCTGACTACAAAAGACTGGCAAAGCCAGATGCCGCGAACCAGGACGCGCGGGGCGTGTTTCTGGCCGGGCTTGCCAATGGGTCGGTGGATGGGCTGATCGCGCCCGACAGCATGGCGCGGGCCATTGCGCCAGCCTTCTCGGACCCGAAACTTGCGGATGATCTTTCACTGCTGGTCGATCAGGGGCGCATCGGAGAGGCGATCTTGCAGGCGATGTTGCGCGTGGATCAGGGCCTGGTCGGCGATCTGACCCGGGTGTCCGAAGGGCTTTCTGCGCTGCGTATCCTTGGGCTTGAAGACACCGCAAGACGCACGGCCCTGCAACTGATGATTCTTGAACGGCGCGGCTGACGTGGCGGCCCCCGCCCAATCCGAAACATGGATCTCCAGCTTTCTGGAGGCGCAGGCGGCTGATCTGGGGGCGGCGCGCAACACGCTGCTGGCCTATGGGCGCGACCTGATCGACTTCATGGAATGGCTTTCCCGAAACGGCACGGGTTTTGCAGATGCAAGCCGAGAGCAGGTGGAAAGCTATCTGATCTTCTGTGAGGCGCAGGGGTTATCAAAAGCAACCCGGGCGCGGCGCCTGTCGGCCATCCGGCAGTTGTTCAGGTTCGCGCATGACGAAGGCTGGCGCGCCGACAATCCTGCGATTCGGATCAAAGGGCCCGGTGCCAATAAAAGCTTGCCCACCAGCCTGTCACTGACGGATGTGGAGCGGTTGTTGGACTCCGCGCGTAGCAAAGGCCGCAATCACGTCGAAAAACTGCGCAACTGCGCCTTGGTGGAGTTGCTTTACGCAAGCGGCATGCGGGTTTCAGAGCTTGTCGAACTGCCAGTGGCTGCGGTACGGGGCGACCCGAAAATGATCCTGGTGCGCGGCAAGGGCGATAAAGAGCGCATGGTGCCAATCTCTGAAACCGCGCGCACGGCCGCTAAGGCTTGGATGGCCGAGCGGGACAGAATGGAAGACATCGCGCGCAAGGCCGGAAAGCCTGCTTCGCGCTATCTGTTTCCCGGGCCGGGGGCTGCGGGCCATCTGACGCGACAACATTTCTATCTGTTGATCAAGGACATTGCCGTTGCAGGCGGCGTGGACCCAGCCTTGGTTACACCGCACACGCTGCGCCACGCCTTTGCAACCCATTTGCTTGCGGGCGGGGCCGATCTGCGGGTCATTCAAACCCTGCTGGGCCATGCCGATCTTGCCACAACGGAAATATATACGCATGTGTTGGACGAACACCTGAAGGATCTGGTTCTGATCCACCATCCACTTGCCCGCAAAAGAAAATCGGACTGAAGTTCTTCGCGGTCAGAGTTCGACTGCTGACAGCCACAAACCTGATGGACCAAATGAACACCCCTACCTTTGACGCCACTCTTTGGCTAACGACCGCAGCCATCGGCGGGCTTTTGATCGCGTCTGCTTTTTTTTCTGGCTCGGAAACCGCCCTGAAGGCCGCCTCGCGCAGCAAGTTGAAGACTATGGCCGATAAGGGCGCACCCGGGGCCGGTGTTGCCATGAAAATCACCGAGGACAACGAGCGGATGATCGGCGTACTGCTTTTGGGCAGCAATGTCGCAAACATTCTGGCCGCCGCGCTGGCGACCGCACTTTTGACCAGAGCATTCGGCAACCTTGGCATCGCAATCGCGACGGTTGTGATAACCGTTCTGGTTCTGGTCTTTGCCGAGGTGCTGCCAAGGACATTGTCGATCATCTCTCCCGAGGCGGTTGCCGTCAGAGTTGCGCCAGTGGTCAACCTGCTGATCCTGGTATTTTCGCCGGTCGTGAACCTTGTCCGGGGGGCAGTGCGGATTATCCTGCGTTTGTTTGGCGTCCGCGCGGATCCTGACAGCAAGTTTCTGGCGCTGCGCGATGAGATCCTGGGGGCGATTGCCCTTGGCCATTCCGAGGGCGCTGTGGAAAAGGAAGACCGCGACCGTCTGTTGGGCGCGCTGGACCTTTCGCACCGCACGGTGGACGAAATCATGCGCCACCGCAGGCAGATAGAGATGATCAACGCCGATACGCCACCCGCCGCCATCATCAGCCAAATGCTCGCCTCGCCGCACTCTCGGCTGCCCGTCTACCGCGGGGATGAAGAGAATATCGTGGGTGTGGTTCACACCAAGGAATTGCTGCGGGAGGTGGATCGATTGGTGCGCGGCGACGGGGCCACGGGCGCGGATGGCATTGCCGATCTGGATATCGTCAAGGTGGCGATGAAGCCCTATTTCATTCCGGATACCACCGCGCTGGATGAGCAGATGCGGGCGTTCCTGGCGCGCCGCACCCATTTTGCGCTGGTGGTGGATGAATATGGCGGGCTTAAAGGTCTGATAACGCTAGAGGATATTCTTGAGGAGATCGTTGGCGACATTACTGATGAGTTCGATGTCGTCCATCGCAACAGCGGCCTGAAGCAATCCGAAAACGGGGACTACCTGGTCGAAGGCGCGATGACGATTCGTGATCTGAACCGGGCGATGGACTGGGAACTGCCCGACACAGAGGCCAACACGATTGCGGGCCTTGTGATCCACAAGGCGCAGATGATCCCGACGCAAGGTCAGGTGTTCCATTTTTATGGCTACCGCTTTGAGGTGGCGCAACGCGTTGAAAACCGACTGGCCAAGCTGAAAATACGGCCGCTGTGACCCCTTAGAGCCTGTCTGGTTTTCATAGAAACATGCGGATCGAAATTCGCGGTCGAGCGA
>CAMFLG010000073.1 GCA_945957495.1 uncultured Pseudorhodobacter sp.
GGCTTAGTCCGATCACCGTTGCTGCCCAGCCCGGATAACGCCCGGCAAATTCCTCGGCGCGGTCCACCTCTCCGCCCGGCATCCGCGCGGCGGCGGCACGCAAATCCTCCAGCACCGCGCCGCCGATGCCGTCCTGAAACGCCGCAACCGGTTGCCCCAACGCCTCTGCCAGCCGCGCCAATAGCGCATCGGAAATCCGCCGCCGATTGTATTCGATCAGGTTCAGGTATGACGCAGACACCCCCACCTCTGCCGCCAGATCAGCCTGACGTAGCCCCAGCGCAATGCGGCGTTCGCGCAGCCGCGTTCCGGTCAATGATGGCATCGGCATAGGCAAACCCCTTTGCAGCAAAAGGATTTACAAAATATGTGCGTTTGACAATCCCTGAAAATCGCAGAGGGACGCTCTTTGCCGCCGTGATGCCGGTCGCCCTGCAGCGACACCGCCTGCCTGCCGCGATTTTGCCCTGCCAAAAGCAACCGCGCGCCCGCGCCGCCCTGCAAACCTTTGCCAACCCATCGCACACAGGCAAACAAAATGGGCGCACCTTTCGATGCGCCCACGGGTCTTGATCAGGGTCTGAACCTTAGTTCAGCGCCTTGTCGGTGATCTGGTGCGTCCAGGCGCCTTCCGGGGCCTTGGAAATCACCGGGTCCGAACCGCCGGTCATCAGCGCCTCAACCGTGCGCTGATAATCCGCCTCGTCCAGCGTGCCGTTCGATCCTGCGGTCAGCTTGGCAATCTCGCCCATCATGCGGGTCTGATGCTCGATGGTCTGCGCGCCCGTCGCGTCGTTGTCGATCACGATTTGCGCCGCCTCATCAACGTTGGCTTCGGCGTATTTCCAGCCCTTCATCGAGGCGCGGACAAACCGCACCATCTTGTCCTCAAAGGCCGGGTCGGTCAGCTTGTCCTGCATGACGTAAAGCCCGTCTTCCAGCGTGGCCACGCCTTCATCCTGATACTTGAACACCACCAGATCCTCGGGCTTCACGCCCGCGTCGATCACCTGCCAGTATTCGTTGTAGGTCATGGTCGAAATACAGGCTGCCTGCTTTTGCAGCAGCGGGTCCACGTTGAAGCCCTGTTTCAGAACCGTCACACCCCCGGCAGAACCGTCGGTTTTCAGGCCAAGCTTGTTCATCCAGTTCAGGAACGGATATTCATTGCCGCCAAACCAGACGCCCAGCGTCTTGTCGGCAAAATCCGCCGGGCTGGCCACGCCCGATTCCTTGAGGCAGGTCAGTTCCATGCCCGAGGATTTGAACGGCTGCGCGATGTTGACCAGCGCCAGACCCTTTTCGCGCGCCGCCAGCGCCGACGGCATCCAGTCCACCACCACATCCGCCCCACCGCCTGCGATCACCTGCGTTGGCGCCACATCCGGGCCGCCGGGAAGGATGGTCACGTTCAGACCTTCTTCCTCATAAAATCCTTTCGCTGCAGCCACATAATAGCCCGCGAACTGCGCCTGCGTCACCCATTTCAATTGCAGCGTCACATCATCCGCCGCCTGCGCGCCCGTTGCCATCGCAGCAAGGAACGCACCCGTAATCAGCTTCTTCATCGTCTACCTCCGTGTTGTGGTGCCTTTGCCGGCAACCTTGTTAATGCCTTTGCGACGGGTGCCAGAACGTCACCCTTCGTTCAATCAACGCGACCAGCCCATAGAAGGCCGAACCCGCCAATGCTGCAACCGCAATTTCTGCCCAAACCATATCCAGGCTCAACCGCCCGACCTCGGCAGTGATGCGGAATCCCATGCCCACCGTAGGGCTGCCGAAAAATTCGGCAACGATGGCCCCGATCAGCGCCAGCGTCGTCGCAATCTTCAGGCCGTTAAAGATAAATGGCATCGCCGCAGGCAGTCGCAGCTTGATCAGCCGTTGCCAATAGCTGGCACTGTAGGTCGCCATCAGGTCGCGCTGCATGCTGTCCGTCGCGGCCAGCCCCGACACCGTGTTCACCAGCACCGGAAAGAACACCATGACCACCACGACCGCGGCCTTCGACTGCCAGTCAAAGCCGAACCACATCACCAGAATCGGCGCGATCCCGACAATCGGCAGGGCGGCGACGAAATTGCCCACCGGCAACAACCCGCGTTGCAGGAAGGGCGAACGGTCAATCGCAATCGCGGTCAGAAACGCCGCCGAACAGCCGATCACATAGCCGGTCAGCGCCCCCTTCAGAAAGGTCTGCTGGAAATCCGCCCACAGCGTCGGCAAGGAATGCGCAAACCGCACCGCAATCGCCGAGGGCGGCGGCAGGATCACCCCCGGCACGCCAAGCCCGCGCACCGTGCCCTCCCACACCACCAACAAAGTCACACCGAAAAGCGCGGGCACGATCAGCCGCCCCGCCCCCGTCCGCACCAAAGCAGAATGCGACAACCGCACGTTCAGCGCCCAGGCCGCCGCCCAAAACAGCAATGCCGCGATAAACCAGATCATCCCCACCTGCCCCTTGCGCCGCCCAAAGCGGGGGCGCCCTTGTCCGCCATCCTCAACCGCACCGCCACCTCAGAACACCCACCGCGCGCCGATCACATAAGACGCGGCCGTCATGTAGCTTTCCCCGGTCTGGGTCAGATCATAGCTGCGATAACCGGCGTAGGCGTCGATCCTATGCGGCAAGGCCTGATCCACCAGAATCCCCCAAGACCTGCCGCCCCCCTCCGAGACGCCAATATCGGTTGATTGAAAATATTCCACCGCAAAGGCGGTCTTGCCCAGCGCCACCAGATCGCCGATCCAGCCCGCCTTCAGATAACAATAGCTGCCGCCATCCATCACCGAACCCGCCGCAAGCGTGCCGTTCAACCCAGTGGGCTGATGCAGCACCGAAACCGATCCCATCAGGTTTTCCGTCGAACCGCCGATCTCTAGCTGGGTCACGTTATAGCCCACACCTGCGCCGATCTTGAAATCCCCCGCCGTTTTCGCATAGCGCAGCGCCGCATCGTAATAGCGGTTGGTGTTCGACCGCTCCAGCATATCGGTGCCATAGGCCACCGAAGCCGTGAAGCCGTTGACCTCTGGCGTGTCATAGCGCAGCCGCCAGAACCGAGACAGTTGCAGGTTGTTAAACACCGACTTGATGGTCACATCCGACAGCGTGCCGTCGCTGTTGCGAAAGGCAAAGCCCCCCGCCAGCCCGCCATAGCCGGAATACCCCGCAACATCGGTGCCAGAGAAATCATACTCGGCGATATAATTCGTCGCCATATTGCCCTGACCCGCCGACAGAACGCCAAACCCGGCTTGGTAAACCAGCTGCAGCGCGCGCAGATCCTGCGTGTCCCACGCCCATGCCTCAGGCGTTGTCGTCATCGTCACCTGGTTAGAGGCCCGCACGCCCAGATTGGTTTCAAAGTTGAATTTCAACGTTGCCGCGGCATCAAACGCCCAGTTCGCCCACAACCCGACGCGCCCAGTAGAGTTGTGGTTGTCCACCAGCAGGCTTTTGGTTTGCTGCCCGTCATCAAACGACAGATAGGCCGGATTGATCCAGCCATAGCCAGTGACCTGCGGCCCGGCAGACGGCGCTGCCTCTTCGGCAAAACCGGCCCCCGCCACCAGAACCCCCGCCAGCGCCGCCGCTATCCTCATCGCGCCAGCCCCATGCGTTTCAGGGTCACGCGCTCGATATAGCCAATCAGCGTCACCAACCCCGCCGCAACCAAAGCCGCCGCGAACAGCGCCGCCCAGATCTGCACCGTCTGGCCGTAATAGCTGCCCGACAAAAGCCGCGCGCCCAGCCCCGCTACAGCGCCCGTCGGCATCTCGCCCACAATCGCGCCCACCAGACTTGCGGCAATACCCACCTTCAGGCTGGTAAACAGATAGGGCACCGAGGATGGCAGCCGCAGCAGCCGCAGGGTCTGGCCGTTTGACGCCGAATAGGTCCGCAACAGGTCAAGCTGCATCGCATCCGGGCTGCGCAGCCCCTTCACCATCCCCACCAGCACCGGGAAGAAACTCAGAAAGGCCGAGATGATCGCCTTCGGGATCAGCCCCGTCACCCCCACCGAATTCAAGACCACGATGATCATCGGCGCAATCGCCAGAATCGGAATGGTCTGGCTGGCAATCGCCCAAGGCATCACCGATTGATCCATCGCCTTGTTGAAGATGATCCCCACCGCCAGCAAAATGCCCAGCCCCGTGCCCATCACAAAACCCAACAGCGTCGCCGAAATCGTCACCCAGCCATGATAGACAAGGCTCTTTTTCGAGGTGACAGGCAGGCCCAGCGTGGTCTTTTCCAGCTCTGCCACCACCTGATGCGGCGTCGGCAGCACCGGACGATCCTGATTCATCGTCAGGCCCAGCAATTCCGAAAACCCCGGCTCCGGCGTCCCCGCCCGCGCCGCCTGATCGTAAACCCAGGCCGAATTCAACCGCACCGCCGCTGCATACCAAAGGGCGACGATGATCAGCACGACCGTCAGGATGGGAAGGATACGGTTCATTCTATCGGTAAAATCCCCAAAATATATTCCACCGGAACGTCAACGCGTGTGCGCGAGGTCGAATCGGCCACCTCAAGAACCACCTTCCAGCTGCCATCGGCGTCGTCCGGATCGTGCCGGTAGACGAAGGAAAACGAAGAACGGTGAAGCTGGGTCTTGTCTCCGCTTGGCAAGGAATCGAGGCAACGTCCGCGTTTCAGAATCGTCTTTTTGCCACTGGGCGAGATGGATATCGCCTTACAGTCCAGCGTGGCCGGACCAGCCCCAGGGTTGCCTGAAATGATGACATCAAGGCGAAGTGGCATATCCTTTACGGGAACCCATTCCGCCAATTCACAGCGGGCATAAGGCGCCCCCGGATTGGCCCGTTCATACTTGCGAGAGAACTCGTCTATGACCAGCACCGTTGCGACACGAAGCCCATCCGGTCCCACCGCCTTCCAGTTGTCAGGGATCGCGTCAGTTCCACCCCCTAGCCCGGCAAGGCCACCGAACAGGGCATCATTCAGGGCCTTTTCCGAAGCCTGATCCATGCAATCCGAAAACGCCGGGAGGGTTCCGGCGAAAAGCCATAGCATAGCGATTACAGGGGCCTTCTTCATGCCTTGCCCCCCTGCGGCCAGGCGATCAGCGCCACGGCCACCACGCCCAGCGCCATGCCCGCCATCTGCATCGGGCTCGGTCGCTCGCCAAACACGAACACCGCCATCAGGCTGATCGCCAGCAGTTGAAACACCGCCGACAGCGAAATCGCCAACCCCAGCCCGTTTGAGCGCATCACCTGCACCATCAGCGTATTGCCAACGCAGAACAGCGCCAGCGCCCCTGTCAGCACCCAAAGCCCGCCCGACTGCGCATAGGTTTTCAGCACCGCATTCGCCGCCACGAAAACGGCGGTCGAGGCGGCAAGCCAGGCAAAAACCACCGGGCTCATTGCTGCACCCTTAATGCATGACTGTCAGCACGCAAAAAGCACGGGAAAAGCACGGGTTGCATACAGACCCTATTCATCCGAATGCCCCGCCCGCAGCCCTTCGCGCACCCGATGCGCAATCTCGATAAACTCCCGGCTGTCGCGAATTTCCAAGGGCCGCTCACGCGGCAAAGGGCTGTCAATCACATCGGTAATCCGGCCCGGACGGGGCGACATCACCACGATCTTGGTGGAAAGATAAACCGCCTCCGGGATGGAATGCGTCACGAAACCGATGGTTTTTCCCGTGCGATTCCAAAGCTTTAGAACCTCTTCGTTCAAGCGGTCCCGCACGATCTCGTCCAGCGCGCCAAAGGGTTCGTCCATCAACAGGATATCGGCATCAAAGGCCAGCGCGCGGGCAATCGAGGCGCGCTGCTGCATCCCGCCCGATAGCTGCCAGGGGTATTTGTTGCCAAAACCGGACAGTTCGACCAACCCCAGAACCCGCTCTACCCGGGCCGCCTGTTCCTCCTTGGAAAACCCCATGATTTCAAGCGGTAGCGAGATGTTCTTCGCAATCGTCCGCCACGGATACAGCCCCGCCGCCTGAAACACATAGCCATAAGCCCGCGCCTGCCGCGCCTGATCAGGCGTCATGCCGTTGACGGTCAACGTGCCGCCCGTGGGATGTTCCAACGCCGCAATCGCGCGCAGAAAAGTTGTTTTACCACAGCCACTTGGCCCGATGAAGGAAACGAAATCGCCCTTGTTGATCACAAGGTTCACATCCTTCAACGCCTGCACCGGCCCGTCGCCGGTCTGAAAAACCAGTTGCAGGTTCTTGGCCTCGATCACCGGGGCGGCAAAATTGTCCTTCATCACACCCCCGTCGCCGGGATGCCCGCCCGCAGCACCGGGCGCGGAGAGGTCAAGTCTTTCCAGGCACTTAGCGCCCGGTTTACCGCCGGACGCGCCTCGCGCGCGACGAATTTTCCGTGGCCTTCGCGGGTTTTCACCTCGCCATCCTCCACCGAAACAACGCCCCGCGACAGGGTATAGCGCGGCAGGCCCTTCACAACTTTGCCCTCAAACACGTTGTAATCAATGGCAGATTGCTGGCTTCCCGCCGAAATGGTCTTGGACTTTTCCGGATCCCAAACCACCAGATCCGCATCCGCCCCCACCAGAACCGCACCCTTCTGCGGATAGCAGTTCAGGATTTTCGCAATATTGGTCGAGGTGACGGCGACAAATTCATTCGGCGTTAACCGGCCCGTGCTAACACCATAGGTCCAAAGCATCGGCATCCGATCCTCCAGCCCCCCGGTTCCGTTCGGGATTTTTGAAAAATCGCCCAAACCATAGCGTTTCTGTTCGGTCGTAAACGCGCAATGATCCGTTGCCACCACGGAAAGACTACCCGATTGCAGGCCCGCCCAAAGGCTGTCCTGATGTTTCTTGTCGCGGAAGGGCGGCGACATCACCCGCCGCGCGGCATGATCCCAGTCGGCGTTGAAATATTCGCTTTCGTCCAGCGTCAGATGCTGGATCAGGGGTTCCCCCCACACCCGCTTGCCCTGCATGCGGGCGCGGCGAATGGCCTCGTGACTGTCCTCGCAAGAGGTATGCACCACATACAGCGGCACGCCTGCCATATCGGCGATCATGATGGCGCGGTTTGTGGCCTCCCCCTCCACCTGCGGCGGGCGCGAATAGGCATGCGCCTCCGGCCCGACATTGCCTTCGGCGATCAACTTGGCCGTCAACTCCGCCACCACATCGCCGTTTTCGGCATGTACCATGGCCAACCCGCCCAAATCGCCAACCCGTTTGAAAGATTGATACATTTCATCATCGTTGACCATCAACGCGCCTTTGTAGGCCATGAAATGCTTGAAGCTGGTCATCCCCGCCTTGACCGAGGCTTCCATATCCTCCCACACCTTTTGGCCCCACCAGGTGATCGCCATGTGGTAGGAATAGTCGCAATTGGCGCGGGTGGATTTGTTGTGCCACATCTGGGCCGCATCCATCAGCCCCTGCCCTTGCCCCGGCAGCACGAAGTCCACCACCATCGTGGTCCCCCCCGCCAAGGCCGCCCGCGTGCCGGATTCGAAATCATCCGCCGAATAGGTGCCCATGAACGGCATTTCCAGATGCGTATGCGGATCAATCCCGCCAGGCATCACATAGCACCCCGTCGCATCCAGAACCCGGTCGCCCTTAAGGCCCTGACCGATTTCGATAATCTTGCCCTGATCCATCAGCACATCCGCCTTGTAGGTCAGATCAGCGGTAACGATGGTGCCGTTCTTGATCACTGTGGTCATAGACCTCAAGCTCCCTGCTTTCACATTGGTCCAAATACTCCGGGGTCCGGGGCAGAGCCCCGGCAGGCAGGCCTAGCCAACAACCTCCGCCGCTTCACAAACCGCGTGAAACAGCACATCCGTCCCGGCCGCCGCCCATTCCGGGGAAATCTCTTCCGCTTCGTTGTGGCTCAGCCCCCCAACGCAGGGGCACATGATCATCACCGTCGGTGCCACCCGGTTGATCCAGCAGGCGTCGTGGCCTGCGCCCGAGATGATGTCCATATGCGAAAGGCCAAGCTTTTCCGCAGCCCCCCGCACCAGTTTCACCAAACCGGCATCAAACGTCACCGGGTCAAAATGGCCGACCGCCTCAATCGAACAGCCAAGGCCCAGTTCTGCCGCAACCGCATGGGCGGCGCGTTCAACCTCGCCGCGCATCAGGTCCAGCTTGGTCTGATCGGGGCTGCGGATATCAACTGTGAAGATAACTTTGCCCGGTATCACATTGCGGCTGTTGGGAAAAACCTTGACCTGCCCCACCGCCCCAACCGCGCCCGGCTGGTGGCCCATGGCGATCTGATGCACGCGCTCGGTGATCCGCGCCATGCCTAAACCTGCGTTCACCCGCATGTTCATCGGCGTCGATCCGGTATGGGCATCGCGGCCCGTCAGCGTAATTTCCAGCCACCACAACCCCTGCCCATGGGTGACAACGCCGATATCCTTGCCTTCCGCCTCCAGAATCGGCCCCTGTTCGATATGCAGTTCGAACATCGCATGCATCTTGCGGCTGCCCACGACCTCATCGCCGACCCAACCGATCCGCGCCAACTCGTCGCCAAAACGCAGACCGTCCATATCGGTGCGGTTATAGGCATAGTCCTGCGTATGCAGCCCAGCGAACACGCCCGAGGCCAGCATGGCGGGCGCAAAACGCGCGCCCTCTTCGTTGGTCCAGTTCGTCACCACGATCGGGTGTTTGGTCTTGATGCCAAGATCGTTCATCGTGCGCACCACCTCCAGCGCGCCCAACACCCCCAACACACCATCATAGCGCCCGCCGGTGGGCTGGGTATCCAGATGCGAGCCCATATAGACCGGCAGCGCCGCAGGGTCCGTCCCTGCGCGCGTGGCGAACATATTGCCCATGGTATCAACACCCATGGTCATTCCGGCCGCCTCGCACCAGCGTTTGAACAGGTGGCGCCCTTCGCCATCGGCATCGGTCAGGGTCTGCCGGTTGCAGCCCCCCGCCCCACCGGGGCCAATCAGCGCCATTTCGCCCAAGGCGTCCCACAGACGTGCGGAATTAACCCGCTGGTTTGCTCCCAGTGCCGACATCGTGAACTCCCATCGCGCGGGGTCTTGGCGCCCCATCTTGTGATCTTGGGCCACAACTTGCTTGTGGCGAATCAAATCCTGACCGTATGGTCAGCTAAGAGGCTACAGAACCTGACCAACCGGTCAACGAAAATCTTGGAACGCCATCCATGACCGAACCCGCCCGCCCCCTGCGCCGCAATGAAATTCGTCAGCAAAACGAAACGCTGATTTTACAGGCAGCCGAAAAAGTCTTTGCAGAGGCTGGGTTTGGCGGCGCAACCATGCAGCTGATCGCGGATGTGGCTGGCCTGCCCAAGGCAAACCTGCACTATTACTTTGCAACCAAGGAAGATCTTTACCGGCAGGTGGTGCAGAACATCTTTGAAATCTGGCTGCACGCCGCCGACAGCATGGATCAGGCAGACGGGCCAGTGGAGGGCATCGGCGCCTATATTGATGCCAAAATGGAAATCTCACGCCGCCACCCCGATGGCTCCAAGGTCTGGGCGTCAGAGGTCATGCACGGCGCGCCGGTTATTCAGGACTATCTGGAAACCACGCTGCGCGAATGGACCAGCGGCCGCGCGGCCCTTATTCAACGCTGGATAGATGAGGGAAAAATGGCGGCGGTCAACCCTGAACATCTGCTTTACATGCTTTGGGCCACGACCCAGCACTATGCCGATTTCGGGCATCAGATTGAAACGCTGAACGGGGGCAAGCCGCTGAATGACAAGCAATGGCGCGCCGCCAAGGACAGCGTAAAGACGATGATCTTGCGCGGAATCGGTGCTATCTGAACCTGCCTGCTGATTTCCCTGTAAGACCGCCGGAGGCGTCGATGAACGAAGCACATCTGCTGCAACAATATGACAACCTGCTGTTTTCCAGCTTTGCCGAGGCCGATGCGCTTGCCCTGGGTCTGACCCTGCTGCGGTTGGCGGAAGCGGCGGCATTGCCGGTGGTCATCAACATCCGCACGCCGGACCGCACCTTGTTTCACGCCGCTCTGCCCGGCTCTGCCCCCTTGAACGACACTTGGGCGCGGCGCAAAAGCAATACGGCCTTAAAGTTCCAACTGCCCTCGATGCTGGTCGGGGTGCGCAATCAGGCCAAGAATGAAAGCCTGGAGAAGCATGGGCTTAACAGCGCCGACTATGCCGACCACGGCGGCGCTGTGCCCATTCGCGTGGCGGGCGTTGGGGTTGTTGCGGTTGCGACCATTTCCGGCCTGCCGCAACAGGACGACCACGATCTGGTGGTGCAGGCGATGGAAATGCTGTTGGCGGGCTGATTACTTCAGTTCCACCTCGACAAAGCGCATCTCTGCCGCGCCGTCGTTGATCACGTTATGCTCAACCC
>CAMFLG010000074.1 GCA_945957495.1 uncultured Pseudorhodobacter sp.
GCCCAGTGAAGACCGATCTGAACAGATGAATAACCCTTTGGCGAAGACATTGTGACCTCTTGTCTGGTTTCGGGGGTAATACGCGCCGTCCGTCAACTTCCGTCGCAATATCCGCGCGTTACACCAACTGCTTTGCAATGTACCATGAAACCGGCAAAGCCAAAATAAAACCGACCGCAGCCGCAATCAGAATGGGCTGCAGTGTGGCATGCCCGGAAACCAGGGCAATCACGATCCCCACGCCCATCAGCGTGGTGGCAACCATCGAGAACAGCAACATCATCAAACGTGTCATTTGGAACCTCACTCAGCCAACACGACGCATTCTCCTCTGCATCAGCGCTGGCTGCTTTGATCCCGATCAATCACATTGCAAAATATAAATATGTAAAATAGCCGGGGCATTTTGCTGCCCCGGCGATCTTTTCTCAGATCGGCAGGCTGACGCCGCCCTTGGCTGCCGATTGTTCGGCCCTGTCCAGCAGCTTTTGCAGCGCCGCCGCGCGGGCAAAATCGGGCTCTGCCACCCCTTCCCCGCGGATCGCCGCGATGAAGCGTTGGTAAACGCTGGGCAGAACCGGCGCCTCAACATCGTGCCAGGTCGCCGTCAGCAGGTCGGCTTCAAGACTGGCGCGCAAGGCACTGACGCCCTTTTCAAAGCTGACCTCAAGCCCGCCCTTGTCGCCATAGATCCGCAGGCGCAGGTCGTTATGATGGCCAGAGGCAAAGCGGGTTGCCCCCACGGTGCCAAGGGCGCCGTTCTGCAACACCAGATGCATCACCGCGCTGTCGTTTGCATCCAGCGTGTATTCGCCGATCACCCCGCCGGGCGCCTTGTCAAACGTCGCCAACCGGCACGAGATTTCGGTTGCATCCTGACCCGCGATAAAGGTCGCAAAATCAAGGATATGGATGCCAACATCGCCCAGAACGCCTTTGGAGCCATGCTTGGTTGAAAGCCGCCACAGCCATTGGCTTTCCTTGTCCCAATGCCCCCAGGCCGGTTGCGTCAGCCAGCTTTGCAGGTAAGACGCCTCGAAATGCCGCACCGTACCGATGGCGCCTTCGCGCACCATCGCCGCCGCCTTTTGCAAGGCCGCCACGTTGCGATAGCTAAGGTTGACCATATTCACCACACCAGCCTTGGCCGCCGCAGCTGCCATGGCATCGGCGTCTACCTCATTGGTGGCCAGCGGCTTTTCGCACAGCACATGCTTGCCCGCGGTCAGAAACGGCATGGTCGTGGGGTAATGTGCGGCATCCGGCGTGACGTTGGTGATCGCGTCAAACTCCCCCCAGGCCAGCGCCTCGTCGATCGAGGCAAAGCCCTTGGGCATGTGGTGTTTGTCGCAAAATGCTTGCAACTGCTCGGGCCGGGTGTCGATGCCCGCCACCAGCGAAACACCGTCGATCTTGGCGAATTCGGTGGCATGGTTGTTCGCCATGCCGCCGGTGCCCAGGATCAAAAGACGAACGGGCTGTGCCATATTACCGGTATCCTGCTTCGCCGTCATGGTGCAGACGCGGCCCGCGCTCGGTGATCGGCTCCAACGCCTTGTCAACCGGGGTGTTGGGCGCATTGTTCGGGTCGGCGATGCGGGCGTTCGGGTTATAGACCCATTTCACCGCGTTCGAGATCACCCGCTGCACATTGGCGTCGTGGTAGGTCGGGTAGGTTTCATGCCCCGGGCGGAAGTAGAAGATATTGCCCGCGCCACGCTTGTAGGTCAGGCCGGACCGGAACACTTCCCCGCCCGCAAACCAAGAGATGAACACCGTCTCAAGCGGTTCCGGCACGCCAAAGGGTTCGCCGTACATCTCTTCATATTCCAGTTCGAAATGGTCCGGCAGGCCGGTGGCAATCGGATGCTGGCGGCTTGTGACCCAAAGCCGTTCGCGTTCGCCCGCCTCACGCCAGGACAGGTTGCACGGCGCACCCATCAAACGTTTGAACGGTTTCGAGAAATGCGCGGAATGCAGGAAGATCACCCCCATGCCGCCCCAGACCGCATCGCAGACCCGTTCGACGATCTTGTCATCAACGTCACCGTGCGCGGCGTGGCCCCACCAGATCAGCACATCGGTTTCGGCCAGTTTTTCGGCCGTCATCCCATGTTCGGCATCTTGCAAGGTCACGGTGCTGGCCTTGATTCCGTCGTTTTTGTTCAGCGCGGCGGCAATCGTGCCGTGCATGGTCAACGGGTAAATCCCTGACACGACCTTGTTCTTTTGTTCGTGAACGTTTTCACCCCAGACGGTGACACGGATGCTCATGGCATTCTCCTGACTTGGGACCGCACCTCGGGAGGGGGTGCGGCGGTTGTTTTCATTCTTCAGCGGATCGGCGCGCCATTGGCGTCGAATTTGTGCATCTGGCCCGGTTTTGGGTTCAGACCCAATTCGGCGCCGACGCGAAGGGCAAGCTTGCCTTCCTGCCGCACGATCAGCGGCTCTTCTGCGCCAATCTCGACGAACAGATAGTTATCCGATCCAAGGTCTTCGGCGTGAACGACCGTACCGCGCCACATGCCGCCCTCTGGCGCCACTTCCAGATGTTCAGACCGTATCCCCAGCGTCGCGCAGCCATGATCCGCGGCGAACTTCCCGGTCAGGAAATTCATCTTCGGGCTACCGATGAAGCCGGCGACAAAGATCGAATTGGGCCGTTCATAAAGCTCGGCAGGGCTGCCGACCTGTTCCAGACGACCATCACGCAGCACCGCAATCCGGTCTGCCAGCGTCATCGCCTCGACCTGATCATGCGTCACATAGATCATCGTCACATCACTCATCGAGTGGTGCAGTTTGGCAATCTCAAGCCGGGTTTGCACCCGCAGAGCGGCATCAAGGTTCGACAGCGGTTCGTCAAACAGGAACACCCGCGGGTCGCGCACAATCGCCCGCCCGATGGCAACACGTTGCCGCTGACCACCAGACAGTTGCTTGGGCAGACGATCCAGCAAATGCGAGATCTGCAGCAGTTCCGCTGCCTTGGTCACGCGGGTCTTGATGTCATCCGCCCCGGCCTTGGCCAGTTTCATCCCGAAGGCCATGTTGTCATAGACATTCATGTGGGGATAAAGCGCATAGGATTGGAACACCATCGCGATGCCGCGCTTTGACGGAACCAGGTTGTTCACCCGTTCATTGTCAAACAGCATGTCGCCGCTGGTGATTTCCTCCAGCCCCGAAATCAGGCGCAGCAGGGTGGACTTGCCGCAGCCAGAGGGCCCGACAAACACCATGAATTCACCCTTTTCGATGGTCAGGTCGATGCCCTTGATGACATCCACCGCCCCATAGGATTTCTTCACATTCTTCAGTTCAATCTTTGCCATTTTTTCAGCCCTTCACGCCGCCTGCGGTCAGACCCGCGACGATTTTGCGTTGGAAGATAAGAACAAGCACGATCAGCGGCACGGTCACGATGACACTGGCTGCCATGATCGGACCCCACGGGATTTCCTGCTGCGAGGCGCCCGACAGCATCGCAATCGCCACCGGAACCGTCCGGGTGATCTCTTGCGACGTGAACGTCAGCGCAAAGAGGAACTCGTTCCAGGCGCCGATGAAGGCCAGCAGGCCGGTCGTCACCAAGGCAGGCCACAGCAGCGGCAAGAACACCTTTGTGATGATGATCCAAGGTGTCGCACCATCGACAATGGCCGCCTCTTCAATCTCGACCGGCAGATCGCGCATGAAGGTGGTCAGAACCCATACCGTGAACGGCAGCGTAAAGATCGTGTAGGACAGGATCAACGCATAAGGCGTATTGAACAGGCCAAGGAACTTGATCAGTTCGAACAGACCGGCCAGTACCGCGATCTGCGGAAACATCGACACCGCAAGAATGGTCATCAGTAACAGCCCCCTGCCCCGGAACCGCACCCGCGCCAGCGCATAAGACGCGGTCACGGCCAGAAACAGCGCCAGGACAACGGTCGTGGTTGCGATGAATACCGAATTCAGGATGTTGCGCGGGAAGGTGCGGCCGCCCAGCACTGTCTGATAGTTCGCCCAGTCAAAGTGGCGCGGGAAGTAGTTGATCTCAAAGATCGCCGTCCCGGTCGCGAATGAGGTGACAATGGTGTAGTAGAACGGGAAGATCGAGAATACGACGATCACCACGACAAGCGCATAGAATGCGACATTCTTGAGAAGCTTGTTATCCATCATTTGCCCCCGTCGCCGGAAAGATCAACGCGGCCCAGCCAGATATACAGCAGCACAAACACCGCAAGGATCACGAACAGCAGCGTTGACTGCGCCGAGCCATAAGCGAATTTGTCGAAATCAATCAGGTTTTCACGGCTGATCACCGACATGGTCTTGGTGGCCTTGGAATTCGGCGTCAACACATAGATCAGGTCGAACACGCGCAGGGCGTCCAGCATGCGGAAGATCACCGCAACCATCAGCGCCGGGCGGATCAAAGGCAGGGTGATCCTGAAAAACACCTTGACCGGATGAATACCGTCAATCTTGGCGGCCTCGTAAATGTCACGCGGCACCATCTGCAGACCAGCAAGGCACAAAAGCGCCATGAAGGGGGTGGTCTTCCAGATATCCACCATCAACACGGCATACATGGCGGTGTCGCTGTTGGCCGTCCACGCCACCTTGTCGGTAATCAGACCAAGGCGCAGCGCCATGTCGTTGATGATACCGTATTGGTCATTCAGCATCCAGGCCCACATCTTGGCGGAAACGATGGTCGGGATCGCCCATGGGATCAGAATGGCGGCGCGCACAAAGCCACGTCCGCGGAATTCCGCATTCAACACCAACGCCACCATCAGGCCCAAGACGGTTTCGCACAGAACCGAAACCACCGAAAACCGAACCGTGTTCCAGACCGCATTCCACCACGCCGGATCAACCAGCGTTCCGCGGTAGATCACCTTGCCAGAGGCAAGCGTGCGCACGCTCAGATAATTGTCGAACCCGATCCACTTGCCGCCATACAGGTCGTTCAATGACGTATCGGTCAATGAAAACCAGACGGTGCGCATAAGCGGCCACGCGGCAACGCAGAACAACGCGGCCAGCATCGGGGCCAGAAACCAGAAGGCGGCTTTCTGGCGCTGCTGGTGCAGGCTCAAACCGTTTCCGGTGGATCCGGCAGTATTGGCTGAAGTCATGATTGCCCCCCCTTGGACGGCCCATCTTTGGGCTGAAATGAAAGTTGGGCGGCGATTGAAACCGCCCAACTCAAGGCTTTGGCTTGGCAGGGAGGATTACCAGGCGCTGCCTTTCAACTCGGTCAGATCCGATTCCAGAACTTCAAGGTTGTCTGCAGCAGAGCCGTTGCCCGAAAGGGTTTCATGCACGGCCGACCAGAACTTCGAGGAAACTTCGTTGTACTTGCCCAGCGTCGGCGCCGACGGGCGCGGGACGGCGTTCAGGAACACTTCTTTCCACTGCGGGATGATCGGCGCAGCTGCGGCGATATCGGCGTCATCGTACAGGGCAACGATCGTCGGCAGGTTGGTTTCTGCAATCGCGCGCTGTTTCTGCGCCTCGGGGCCAGCCAGGTAAAGCGCAAGCGAGATCGCGATGTCCTGATGCTTGGAGTATTTCGAAACGGCCACGTTCCAGCCACCCAGCGTTGCAGCCGAGGTATCGTCAGCCGTGCCCTTCGGCAGCGTGGCTACTGCGAATTTGCCTTTGACGGCAGAGTCGTCGCCATTGCCCAGACCGTAGGCGTAGGGCCAGTTGCGCATGAACGCGGCATTGCCGGTTTGCCACAGGCCACGGGCCTCTTCTTCCTGATAGGCCAGAACACCTTCCGGAGAGATCGTACCAACCCAGCCCTTGGCGGTTTCAAGCGCCTTGACCGCATTGGGGTTGTTCACAGAGATCGTGCCATCGGGCTCGACAATCTGACCGCCGCCGAAGGATTTGATCCATTCCAGCGCGTTGCAGGTCAGGCCTTCATAGGCGTTGCCTTGCCACACATAGCCCCAGAAATCGGCGTTGCCTGCGGCGCGTTCGCCATCCTGAATCTTTTGCGCAGCAGCCGTCAGTTCATCCCAGGTCGTCGGTACGGCGACGCCATACTTGTCCAGCAGGTCTTTGCGATAATAGAGCGCCGGCGCATCGGTAAAGATCGGCAGGGCAACCAGCTTGCCGTTCACGGTTTGCGATTGAATGATCGACGGGAAATGCTGCGGCGCCAGATCCTTGGCAGCCTCGGACAGATCAACGAAGTGGTCAGCCAGTTGCGGCGCCCAGATCACGTCGGTCTGATACAGGTCGATATCGGTCGCCCCTGCGGCCAGCCACAGACGGTATTGGCCGAACTGGTCGCTGGTCGATGCAGGCATCGGCACCAGGGTCACGGTGTTGCCGGTCGCTTCTTCCCACGGCTTGACCAAAGTTTTGAAATTCTCGACAGCATTGCCGACGGCGCCGGAGACATAGAAAATCTCTTCCGCCATGACCGGCGTTGCAAGCGCACTTGCCAACGCAAGTACCGCTGAAGACCGCAGCACGCGGCCCTTGAATCCATAGGACATGGATTTCCTCCCTGATGATTGTTTCGCGCCTTTGCGGCGCTTCCCAGTGCAAAACGCCCCATTTTCCGTCCGAACCCGAACCGGCCTCCCGAGGCATTTGCAGACAGTTAGCGCAAAACCTGCCGCGCCGTCAACGATTCTCAATCCAAAGCGCTTTGAATTTTTCGTCGGAAATTGCTGCAGCGCCGAATTTTCATGCTCCAGCCTGTGGTGGTCTGCCCACTGCCGCAACGGAGGCAGCGCAAGTATGTCAGGTCGACAGCCGCCGATAATTCATTTTAGACATATGATATTGTTGTATATTTAATTAATTCACTTTTGAATTGGACCGAGAGAATACGCCTACGGTCGATCCGAACAGCCGCGTTCGGCGCAGCAAGGCGGCGCTGATGAAAGTTAAAGCGATAAAAAATTTTCCCAGACGGCACTCCGCTGGAGAGGCATTTGAGGTTTCTTTGACAGGGTCTATTCCGGCGCAACTTTGGAAAGGCTGCGCGCCATGTCGAAAAACGCCCGCATCAGTTTGCCCCCGCGCCGTTCGTGCAGGCAGATCAACGTCTCATCCATCACCATCGCCGGAGCCCCAGTGATCTGCAGCGCCACCAGCCGGGAATCCTGCCCGAATTCGGCCTCTGAGACAAAGCCCACCCCCGCACCCGACGCCACAATTTCGCGCACCGCCTCGCGCCCTTCCGCCTCGATCGCAGCGGGCAACTCTATCCCGGCCTCTTGCGCCGCCGCCTGCAACTTCATCCGCGTCTTGGACCCACGCTCGCGCAATACCAACGGCAACTGCCCCAGTTCTGCCATCGGCAGGCTGCGTCTGGACGCCAAGGGGTGCGATTTGGCGACAAAGGCCACAATCGGCGTGGCGTTCAGATGCACACACTCAAACTCACCCCCCACCGGGATTTCCCCCAGCACGCCAATATCGGCGTCATAGGTGCGCAGGCTTTCCACAACATGTTCGGAATTGCCCGAGCGCACCGAGATATGCACGCCGGGATGCCTTTTGCGAAAATCGGCCAGAATGTGCAGCAAATGGCTGGCGCTGTCGGCCACGATCCGCAAATTGCCCGCCCGCATTGCCCGGCTTTCAGACAAAAGCTCCAGTGCCTGCTGTTCGCTGTCAAACAGCCTGCGGGTGATTTCCAACAGGCTTTCCCCTGCAGCGGTCAATTGCACCTGCCGTTTGTGCCGGTTGAACAGGAGGATGTCATATTCCTGTTCCAACTTGGCAATCTGATCCGAGATTGCAGGTTGCGTGACGTGCAACACCTCTGCCGCGCGCGAGAACCCGCCCTGAATGGCAACATGGTGGAAAGCGCGAAGTTGAACATAGCGCATGGCAGGGCCTTTGAGCGGAACTTCAAAATATCATCTGAACTGATGTTACCATACAAAAGAACGATTTCACAAATATACCAACCCATGACAGAACCGCGCCAAACCTGATGGGAGCCTGACATGCCGACCACATCGACCGCCGCCTTCCCTGACCCGAACCTGGGCGAACCGTTTCTGTTGACCCCCGGCCCGCTGACCACTGCGTTCAGCGTGAAAGAGGCGATGCTGCGCGACTGGGGCTCTTGGGACGCTGACTTCCGCGCGATGACGAAATCTGTTTGTGATCAATTGGTTGCGCTCGCGGGGGATGCCAAGGGCGGCTTCGTCTGCGTGCCGATGCAGGGATCAGGCTCTTACTGCGTTGAATCCATGCTGGGCACCTTTGTTCCCAAGGATGGCAAGGTTCTGGTGTTGGCCAACGGCGCCTATGGCCTGCGCGCCGCGGAAACCATGCGCTATATCGGACGCGCCTACACGCTGATCGACAAGGGCGATTACATGCCGCCACGCGGGGATGAGGTTGGCGCGGCGCTGGATGCCGATCCTTCCATCACCCATGTCATCGCCATCCATTGCGAAACCTCATCCGGCATCCTGAACCCGGTGGCCGAGATTTCCGAGGCCGTATATGCGCGCGGTCGCAAGCTGCTGGTGGACAGCATGTCAGCCTTTGGCGCCGTTGATCTGGACGTCAACCGCATCCGCTATGAGGCGATGGTGTCTTCGGCCAACAAATGCATCGAAGGCGTCCCCGGCTTCGGCTTTGTCATTGCCCGCAAGACGGAACTGGAGGCGGCGAAAGGCAACTGCCATTCGCTGAGCCTTGATGTTCACGCGCAATGGGCCAACATGGTGAAATCTGGCCAGTGGCGCTATACCCCGCCGACGCATGTGGTGGCAGCGTTCCTTGAGGCGCTGCGCCTGCATGCCGAAGAAGGCGGTGTGCCCGCACGCGGCGCGCGCTATGCAAGAAACCGCGACGTGATGGTGGCGGGGATGCGCGAGCTGGGCTTTGAAACCTTGTTGAAAGACCGCTGGCTGTCACCGATCATCGTGACCTTCTTCTGCCCCGCCGACCCGAATTTTGTCTTCACCCGCTTTTATGACCTGATGAAGTCGAAAGGCTTTATCATCTATCCCGGCAAGCTGACCGTTGTGGATAGTTTCCGCATCGGCGTGATTGGCCGCATGGACGAACACATCATGCGCCGTGTCGTTGCCGCCGCGAAGGAAAGCCTGACCGAAATGGGCGTGGCCAATGCTGCCCCGCCCGCCGCCGCCTTGGCCGAACGCGCCAAGCTTGCCGCCTGAACAAAGGACCGAATGATGCACCCCTCTCATGTTGTTGCAAACGACCGCAGCTATCCTTGGCCGAAAGTCCCTGCCATCGCCATCTGCCTGGACGGCTGCGAACCAGCCTATCTGGAAGAGGCGATCAAGGCCGGGCTGATGCCGACGCTGCAACGCATCCGCGCCACTGGCACCGACCGGCTGGCGCATTCGGTGATCCCGTCCTTCACCAACCCGAACAACCTGTCCATCGCAACCGGTCGCCCGCCGATCGTGCATGGCATCTGCGGCAACTACCTTTATGAGCCCGAGACCGGCAAAGAGGTGATGATGAACGACGTGCGCTTCCTGCGCGCGCCAACCGTTTTCGCCAAGTTTTATGAGGCTGGCGCCCGCGTCGCCATCGTCACCGCCAAAGACAAACTGCGCGCCCTTCTGGGGGCGGGCCTCAAGTTCGATCAGGATCGCGCCAAGTGCTTTTCTGCCGAACGCTCTGCCACCTCTACCACCGCCGAACATGGCCAGGACAACGCCAGCGCCTGGCTGGGCATGCCGCAGCCAGAAGTCTATTCCGCCGACCTGTCGGAATTCGTCTTTGCCGCCGGGGTCAAACTGCTGCGCGACTGGCACCCGGATGTGATGTATCTGACCACCACGGACTACGTTCAGCACAAATACGCCCCCGAACAGCCCGAGGCGCAGTCCTTCTACCGCATGTTCGACACCTACCTGACCCAGCTTGACGCCATGGGTGCGGCGATTGTCGTGACCGCCGACCACGGCATGAAACCCAAGCATCTGCAGGATGGCTCGCCCGCCGTCGTCTATGTGCAAGACCTGCTGGACAATTGGCTTGGCAAGGATGCCGCCCGCGTGATCCTGCCGATCACCGACCCCTATGTCGTGCATCACGGCGCGCTGGGATCATTCGCCACCGCCTACTTGCCCGCCGAGGCCGATCAGGCCGATATCATCGCCCGCCTGCGCGCCACCGATGGGATCATTCTGGTGATCGACCGGGCCGAGGCCGTAAAGCGCTTTGAATTACCCGCCGACCGCATTGGCGATATCGTGATGATCTCGGGCGAGAACATGACGCTGGGCACCTCGGCCCACCGCCACGATCTGGCGGCGCTGAACGAACCCCTGCGCAGCCATGGCGGGCTGAGCGAACAAGAGGCTGTCTCTTATACACATCTGACGCTGCCGACGACTAGTCGAGTGGTGGT
>CAMFLG010000075.1 GCA_945957495.1 uncultured Pseudorhodobacter sp.
TGATCTTTCCGCACATCCGGGCGGCCATCGTGTCGGGCGCCTTCCTGACCTTTTCGATCTGCCTTGGCGAATTTGCCATCGCCAGCCTGCTGAACCGCAATGCCTTCGGGCCGTATATGGTACAATTGGGTCAGGACCGCGCCTATGAACCGGCGGCTTTGGCGATCATGAGCTTTGCGCTGACATGGGTGTTGATGGCGCTGATGCAGGGCGCCGCGACCCGCAAGCCCGGACAGGGGCTGCTGCCTCGTTTTTCAAGGAAAAGACCACCGCAATGAGCAATCTGACCATCTCTGCCGTCAACAAGAGTTTCGGCGCCAATACCGTCGTCAAGGATTTCCATCTGGCGATGGGGGATGGCGAGTTCATCTCGCTTCTGGGGCCGTCCGGCTGCGGCAAGACCACGGTTTTGCGCATGGTCGCGGGGTTTGAGACGCCCAGCGCCGGGACGATTGCCATTGACGGGCAGGATGTCACCCGTCTGCGCCCGAACCAGCGCGCCATCGGCATGATGTTTCAATCCTACGCGCTGTTTCCGAACCTGACGGTGGCGGGGAACGTCGCCTTCGGGCTGAAGGTGGCGGGGACGCCGCGCGCGGAAGTGACGCGCCGCGTGGACGAGATGCTGGAGATGGTGGGCCTGGCCGGGTTTGGCGCGCGCTATCCGTTTCAGCTGTCGGGCGGTCAGCAACAGCGCGTGGCGCTGGCGCGCGCGATTGCGCCACGGCCCAAGGTGCTGTTGCTGGACGAGCCGCTTTCGGCGCTGGACGCCAAGATCCGGGTCGGCCTGCGCGGCGAAATCCGCGCGATTCAACGTGAGTTGGGCATCACCACCCTATTCGTGACGCATGATCAGGAAGAGGCGATGGCGATGTCGGATCGCGTGGTGGTGATGACCGGCGGGCGCGCCGATCAGGTAGGCACCCCGGATGAAATCTATAACCAACCGGCAACCCGCTTTGTCGCCGAGTTCATCGGCGCGCTGAACCTGCTGCCTGGGCGCCTGCACGACCCGGCAACGGGCGAGATTGCAACCGGGGCCGGCGCGGTTTCCTTGGGCAGGGCGGTTCATCAGCCCGCCGGGGCAAGTGTTTCGCTGGCGATCCGCCCGGAAATGCTGCGGCTTCTGGCGCCGGACGAGGCCGAGGGCGTGTCTTTTGGCGGGCGGCTGGTGTCGCGCGATTTTCTGGGGGCCATCATCCGCCTGAAGGCGCAGATCGCCGATGGCCCGGTTCTGGTGATCGACTGTTTCAACCGCGACAGTGGTGCCATTCCCCAGCCGGGGCAGGACATCCGCATCGGCGTGCGCCCGCAAGAGGTGGTTCTGCTGACCTGATGGCATCTGTCGCGGCGGCAGATCAGCACCCTAAATCAGCGCGCACCGCGCACAAAGCTTTCTCCCAGCGCCTGCGGCAGGCTGGCCTTGCGGCCTGCGATCAGCAAGACCAGCATCACCGTGGCAAAGGGCAGCATCTGAATCACATCCGTGGGTACATTGACCCCCGCCACCTGCAGCGCGGTGGTCAAGGATAGGCAGCCGCCGAACAGAAAGGCACCACCCAGAACCCACAGCGGCCGCCCGCGCGCCAGCATGGCAAGCACGATGGCGATAAAGCCGTTGCCATGGGTCATGAACGGCACAAAGACCCCGGCGGCGGCCACCGACATGAAGGCGCCGCCCAGCCCGGCGAGTGCGCCGGTCGTCAGAACGGCAAGACTGCGGATGCGGAACACATCCACCCCGGCCACGTCCAGCGCCGCCGGTTTGTCGCCCGCCGCCTGCAGCGCCGACCCAAGATGGGTCATCCGGTAGATCCACGCAAAACCCGCCACCAGCGCGAGGCCGAAATAGACAACCAGATTCTGGTCGAACAGGATCGGGCCGATCAGCGGAATGCGCGACAGCGGCCAGATCGGCCAGGTGGTGATGCCATCCAGACGCGGGTAGCTGCGCGAGAACTGAACATAGTGCAAAAGCGCAGTCAGCCCTTCGACCAACAGGGTCAGGGCAATGCCGATGACGATCTGGTTCAGCCCAAGCCGGACGCAGAACAGCACCATCAGACTTGCGACAAGCGCCCCCGCCGCCGCCCCGCCGACAAACCCCAGACCCATGCTGCCGGTGGACCAGGCCACGACAAAACCTGCATAGGCGCCTGCCAACATCATGCCTTCCAGCCCGATGTTCAGAACACCGGCCTTTTCGGAAAGCTGTTCTCCCAAACCGGCAAGCAGCAGCGGCATTCCTGCGGCGATGGCGCCCAGAAACAATGTCGTTATGAAGCTTTCAGTGAAAAGTGACATCTATCGTTGCCTTTGCGCTCAATGCCTTGCCCGGTCTTGACGGCGTTTGTCCATATATTCGGCCAACCCCAGCGTGATCAGCAACAGCGCCACGATGACCAGCGAAAAGAAGCTGGGCACGCCCAGCTTTCGGGCAGCACTTTCCCCGCCGATGGTCAGGGCCGAAAACATGAAGACATAGGCAATCGACCCGACACCGTTCAGCCGGGCCAGAAACACCAGCGGCACCACCGTCAGGCTATAGGCAGGGTTCCAATCCGCCCGAACATTGCCTTGGGTGCCCAGAATATCGACGGCACCCGAAAGCCCGGCCAGCGCAGCAGATATGGTGAAAACGGCGATGGTCAGCCGGGGCACCGAAAGGCCCGCGTGAACCGCCGCGCGCGGGCTGGCCCCAACCAGCCGCAGCCGCATGCCAAAGGCCGTGCGGGTCATCATCAGATGGACGGCGATCACAACGACAATGCCGATGATCAGGCCAGAGGACACCGTGGTTCCGAACAGCCGGGGCAGGCGCGCCTCGACCGGAAGGGTGGCGGTTTGCGGCGTGGTGGTCGTCGGGTCCAGAAACAGAAGTTTGACCAGCACATTGGCAAAGGAAACGCCCAGAAAGCTCATCATCATGGTGGTGATGATCTCGTTGATGCCCTGCCACGCCTTGAGCAGTGCCGGAAGCACGCCCCACAGCGCCCCCACAGCCGCGCCGATCACCAACCCGATCGCAAGGTTCACCCAAACCGGCACGCCCGCCGTCAGCATCGCCGGGGTTGCGGCGGCAACCGCGACGGCCGCCAGCAGAAACTGCCCATCGCCGCCCAGGTTCCAGATTCCGGCGCGAAAGGCGACAATCAGGCTGGCCGCGATCAACAACAGCGGGCCCATCCGGGTCAACGTTGCCTCCAGCCCCATCTGCGACAGGATGGCGCGATGCACGACATAGCCATAGTAAGTGAAGGGATTGACCCCCATCGCAAGCAGCACAAGCCCCCCCAGCGCCAGCGCGGCCAGCAGCGGCCCGATGCTGATGCCCAGCGCCCAGACCCATCCGCCACCGCCAGCAGGTTTGGTTGCCTTGCGCAGCGCGGTGGGCGCAACGGTTTGCTGATTGTTCATTGATCGTCTCCGGCACTCATCAGGCGGCCAATCGCATCGCGCGCGCCCGCATCATTTTCGACGCAGCCGCGCAAGGCGCCGCGGTCGATGACGGCGATCTGATCGGCAAGTTCAAGCAATTCGTCCAGATCGGTGGAAATCAGCAGCACAGCCTTACCTGCATCGGCCGCATCACGGATGCGCTGGCGGGTGGTGCGGATATTGTTCACATCCAGCCCATAGGTGGGCTTGGCAAAGATGACCACTTCGGCGGCGCCGGTCAGTTCGCGCGCCAGAAGCACTTTCTGAATGTTGCCGCCCGACAGCTTGCCAACCGGGGTGTGATGCGTCGGCGTGCGGATGTCGAAATCGCGGATATGGCGTTCGGCCTGGGCATGGATCGCGTGCGACTTTTCCAGCCCCTTCTGCCAGAAAGGCTCTGCGCCAATGTCTTTCAGCACAAGGTTCATCGCCACCGGAAAGCTGGCAACGGTCCCCTCGCCCAGCCGGTCATCGGTGACATAGCGCAGGCCTGCGGCGCGCCTGCCCCCCACCGACAGACCGCCAACTTCCCGGCCATTCACCTTGACGCTGCCACCGCTGCAGGCAAGCTGCCCGGCAAGTGCCTCTGCCAGTTCCTTTTGGCCATTGCCGTCAATTCCGGCGATGCCCAGAATCTCGCCCGCCCGCACCGCAAGTGACACGTCCCGCAAAGGTGTGCTGCCCGCCTGCGTGCGCAACGCCTCCACCTGCAACACCACAGGGCCAAAATCGGACGCTGCCCGCGCCAGGCCATGCGCCGAACGGGCAGCGGTTTCGCCAAACATCAGCCGGATGATCCGGGCGGTGTTTTCTGCATCCGTCGCGGCGTTCAATTGTTCGGGCGTGATCGCACCGACAGTCTTACCCAGACGCAGCACCGAAATCCGGTCGCCATAGGCAACGGCTTCGTTCAGTTTGTGGGTGATGAACACAATCGCCAGACCGTCCGCGATCAGCCGCCGCATCAGTGCGCCCAAGGCCACCGCCTCATGCGGGGTCAGCATCGCCGTCGCCTCGTCCAGGATCAGACAGCGGCTGCCGCGCATCAGGGCGCGCAGGATTTCCACCTGCTGACGCTCTCCCAGCGACAGCGTTGCTACCAGCGCGAAAGGATCGACACGCAGACCCAACTGACGCGCCGTCTCGCGGATGCGTTCGGCTGTTCCGGTGCGGTCGGGGCAGCGCCACCAGCTGCCGCCGAGCGTGAAGTTATCGACGACGCTAAGGCTGGGCACCAGCATCGAATGTTGAAACACCGTGCCGATGCCAAGGCCAAGCGCCTGACGTGGTGACGAAATCTCGACCGGTTTGCCATCAATTTCGATGTGGCCTTCATCGGGGCGCTGCAGGCCGGACAGAATGCCGATCAATGTTGACTTGCCTGCGCCATTCTCGCCCAGCAGAACGTGAACCTCACCGGCCCAGATCTGGACGCTGACATCATTGTTGGCGATGACGCCGGGGAATCGTTTGGTGACACCGCACAGCGCCACAACCGGGGTCGTGCGTGCGGGATTCGGGCGAACAATCGCCTCGGAGGTTGCCTGCATCTGCTGGTCTTTCATTCAAATTCTGGTGGCCGCGCCCTGCCGGGGCGGCCACCACCGAAACAGGTCGTCAGGGTTAGTTCGCCTCGACGGTCGTCACCATGGCATGCACGCTGTCGGCGTCATACTTCTTCTCGACGACAATCGCGCCAGAGGCGACCTGTGCCTGAATCTCTTGCACCGAGGCCCAGACATCATCCGGGATGTTAGCGGTTTTCAAAAGATGCAGGCTGCCGTCGGCAAGGTTGATGTCGTAGTTGTGGCTGCCATAGGTGCCCGCCTTGAGGTCGTTGATCATCGCCGTGTAAACCGGGGTCAGATCCCAGACGACCGAGGACAGAAGGAAGCCCTTGTCGATTGAGGTCTTGTCGCCGATCACGTCGATGAAATAGGCCTTGCCGCCATCCACCGCAGGCGTGGTTTCCACCGCTTGCAGCATGCCAAAGCTGGACCCGTTGCCTTCGCCAAAGATGATGTCGGCGCCCGAGGCAATGACGGCTTCGGTCACGCGCTTGCCACCTGCGGCGTCAGAATAGGCGGCTGGCCCGATCACCGCATAGCGCACCTCGACGGCCGGATTCTCTGCCTTCACGCCTTCGGCAAAGGCCACAGACATGTTGTTCCACGACGGCGGCTCGCCCGAAACCACGATGCCGACAACCTTGGTGCGGGTCATCTTGGCCGCAAGACGCCCGGCCAGATAGGCGCCGTCGCTGCCCGATGCTGTGTAATCGGCGATGGTGCCAGCTGCCAGCTTGTCGGGGCTGTCCACGATTGCCACCGGGACGCCCATTTCAGCGCCGATCTCCGGCGCGGCGGTGTTGTAGCCGGAGGCATGCGCGATCAGCAGATCGGCACCGTCACCCGCCAGTTCGCGCATCGTCGGGCGCACATCGCCATAGCCAAGGTTTTCAGCCACGACAACCTCGACCCCGGTTGCGGCCCCGGCCGCCTTGGCGGCGTCAACGCCTTGCTGGTTCCAGCCCATGTCGGTGCCCATTTCCGGGGCCAGAATGGCGATGGAATCGATCTCGCCCGCAAGGGCTGCACTGGCGCTCCACCCCAAGGCCAAGGCGAGTGCCGTGCGGCTGACGGTGGTGATGATGGTCTTTTTCATGCGGTTTATCCCTGTTGCAGAATTCTGTTGACTATCGGGGCGGGGATCAGTGCATTGCGCATCATCTTCCCCTGAACCCATGGATTGAGATGCAGTTCCCCCACATCCTTCTTGTTGCAGCCCTTGGCGGGCTGATCGCTGTGCCGGCTCTTTCTGACACACAAACTGTTGAAATAACGGTAGAAAATACGGGCGCCACGGCGCTGTCCTGCCAGGCGGCCATGGCGCATTGGTATTCGGTTTCGCTGGGCGACATCGCGGCGGGCGACAGTCTGAGCTTTGCCCTGGGCGCAGATATTGACAGCGGCACGGCGTTCCTGCGCAACACCAAGGGCGACGAAATGCCGGTGCAGCGGCTGTGGTGCGGCCTGAAGGGCAAAGACTGGGCGACCCGGTTTGAGATCCCGCTGGAGCGGCGCGCCGGGGTGGCGTTGACGGACATGACGCTAAGCTGCGCCGACCAGGACGGACAGACGGAATGTTTGGCGCCATAACGGCGCCAGACCCTTCCCGCTGTGCATTTGGTACAGTTCAGCATGACGTCCACTCTGGGGCAAGGGGGCCCGGCTCGGCACAAAGGGGGCAACCCCTGACGGCTGAAACCAGCACTCCGATTGACAACGCAAGAGTACGATAACATTATCGTACCGTAATACAATGCGGAAACTTCCCACACGGAATCGATTTCAGATATTTGCGCCTATGCACATGGATTTGCATGAAAAATCATCAGATCCTGTAGGGCGGGTATCTTACAAGGAGTGAATTCATGCGCACAGCGATCATCACCGGGGCAAGTCGCGGCCTTGGCCGGGCCTTTGCAATCGGACTGGCCAGAGACGGATTCGCGCTGATGCTGACGGCCAGGGACGCGGGCGAGTTGCTGATTACCGCGCAGGCCGCGCGGGCTGCAGGGGCACCGCAGGCCTTCATCCATGCGGCAGATCTGTCGCAGCCCGGCGCCGCCGCCGAAGTGGTTGCCGCCACGCTTGCGGCGACGGGCCGCGTGGATGCCCTGATCAACAACGCGGGCGCCACAAAGCGGGGCGATTTTCTGTCCTTGACGGATGAGGATTTTCTGGAGGGTTTCGCGCTGAAATACCACGCGACCGTGCGGTTCTGCCGCGCGGCCTGGACCCCGTTGCAGGACAGCAAGGGCGTCATCGTCAATATTTCCGGCGTGGGCGCCCACACGCCAGAGCCGGATTTCACCATTGGGGGGTCGGTCAATTCCGCGCTGATCAACTTTACCAAGGCGATTTCGAAACGCGCGCAGGGCAGCGGCATGCGGATCAACACCCTCTGCCCCGGCCATATCGTCACCGAACGTCTTGCGCGCCGGATCGAGACTTTGGCGCAGGAACGCAGCCTTTCCTTCGCCGAGGCCAAAGAAGTGCTGCGGGCGCAGCACGGCATTCCCCGCTATGGCGAGCCTGATGAGGTGGCGGATGTCGTGCGCTTTTTGTGCAGCCCGGCGGCGGCCTATGTCCACGGCAGCGTGATCACCGTGGACGGTGGCGCAACACCGGGGATCTGACCAGCCTCAGGAGGCTGCTGCAGCGGCCTCTTCGGCAATCCGGGTGCGCAGGATGCCGATGGCGACCTTGCCCGCATTCATCACATGCCGCACGGCGACCTTGCGGGCCTCTTTGCCCCGGCGGGCCGACAGATGGCCAACCAGTTCTTCCAGTTCCTGCAGGCTTTCATGGGTGCGCCCGGGCGCGGCCAGCGAGGTTGCGCGCAGCATCATCACCCGGGCATTCAGCGACGACAGCGTTTGGCCCAGCGCCTCGTTATGCGCGCCAAAGATCAGCCGGTCGTAAAAGGCGTTCTTGGCGGTCAGGCGTTCCAGCGGGTCGGTGATGCCTTCAACGCCCTTCAGCACCTCAAAGGCCACATTCAGCGCCGCGATGTCGTCATCCGTGGCGTTTCGGGCGAAAAGTTCGCAGGCCAGCCCCTCAAGCTCGATCCGCACCTGATAGATGCCCTCGGCCTGTTCGGGCGACAGCCGGGCGACAATCGGGCCACGGTGCGGCACAACCTGCACCAAACCTTCGCTTTCCAGCTGCCGCAGCGCCTCGCGGACCGCGGTGCGGCTCACCCCGGTCATCTCGCAAAGATCACGTTCGGTGATGCGTTGACCGGCCTTGAAATAGCCCAGCGCGATCGAGTTGCGGATGCTTTCGGTCACGCCATGGCGCACCGGCGCCGCCGCCTTGACGACTTTGAAATCGAGGGTCAGAGGTCTATCATTCATCCACTTGGCCATATCTGTTGCGCCGCGCGCCCCCGAAGGCGCACTGACCATATCATGATACTACTATAGGACAATCCGGCCCAACGAAAGTGCAAGCTTATCCGGCTGCCAAATCAATCACACGCATCGCCGCAGCAACGCCTGCGCCCACATCAATCCCTTTTGCGCCCATGGCCTGCAGACCGCCTGCGATGGCGGCAACGGCGACCACCGCGTAAATCGGGCGGGCGGTGGTGCCCATATGGCCGATCCGTGTCAGCTTGCCCAATGTTTCGGCCCGTCCCGAGGACAGCATCACGCCATAGCGGCTGCGGATCAAGGCACGCAGCTTTGCCTCGTCAATACCCTCCGGGATGGCAACCGCCGTGCACGTTGGCGAGGCGATGTCCTCATGCGCCGCCCAAAGCCGCAGCCCGGCGGCCTGCACCCCGGCGCGGCAGGCGCGTGCGGTCAGCGCATGGCGGGCCCAGACGGCCTGCTCACCCTCTGCCAGATACACATCAAGTGCGGCATCCAATGCGTTGATTTCAGACACCGAAGGGGTGAAGGGAAAGGGCTGGTCGGCCTCATGCGCGCGCTTCCAGTCGCTGATCGACAGGATGGACGCCACTGGCGCATCGCGGTTCGCCGCGATCTTGTCCCAGGCGGCGGCGCTGACATGCAGCAAGGACAGGCCGGGCGGGCAGCCAAGGCATTTGTTCGGGCCGGTCACGAAAATATCCGCGCCGACGGCTTCGGGCAGAATCTCCATACCCCCGAAAGAAGAAACGGCGTCAACGATCAGCAATTTTCCGGCGGCCTTCACCACGGCGCCGATGGCAAGCGCCGGGTTGATCGTGCCCGAAGGTGTGTCGTGATGGCACAGCGAAACCACGGCGATATCGGGCCGCTTGGCCAGAATATCGGCGACGGCTTGGGCGGAAATCACCTCGTTATAGGGCACCTCCAGCTCGACCAGCTCCTTGGCATAGCGCGCGGCCCAATAACCAAAGCCTTTGCCATAAACCCCCGAAACCAGATTAAGCACCACATCGCCCTTCGCGATCAGCGACGCGGCCGCAGCCTCAAGCCCAAGCACCGGTTCGCCTTGCAGGATCACCGGCGGCAGGCTGCTGTGGAAGGCGCGCTGCACCTTGGCATTGACTGCGGCGTATTGCGCCAGAAAGGCGGGATCATAGTCATAGAACACCGGTTTCGACAGCGCGCGCAGCACCGCCGGATAGGCATCGACAGGACCGGTTGTCAGGGTAACGACGGGATCGGGAATCGCGGTGGCGGTCATTGCATGCTCCTGCTGCGGATCGGGGATCAGGTTCGGGTCAGCGCGACAAAGGCCGCGCCGTTCGGGGCGGCTTCAATATCGGAAATCGCGGCGATCAGGGCGGATGCGTCGATGCCTGCGCCGCGCCAGGCGATCTGCGCCTGCAGCTTTTCGGCAAGCTCTGCGTCGGTCAGCGGCCGGGCCAGCCCACCCTTGGCGGCAGCAACCCTGTGCGTCACCTCGCGCCCGTCCGACAGGATCAGCCGCACCGCCACCGAATCAATCGGGACGCCGGCATCCTCGTGGAAGCGGAGCTTTCCACCCAAACGGCGCAAGGCCGGGTTTGCCACCGCCTTATCCGAAAAGGCGGCAAGGTCCGCGCGCCCCGACAGCAGGCTGACCGCAACCGCATGTTGCGCGCTGACCTGCGACATCCGACCAGAGGGCGGATCGGGCCTGTCGGTGCGTTGCCGCAACAGCGGATGGCCGGTCAGGTCGATGGCCGTGATCTCATCGGCAATCCCGCCAAAGCCACCATGCAGTTCAAGGCAGGCCTCGATCACCGGGTTCAGAACAACACCGCAGGGATAGGGTTTGAAG
>CAMFLG010000076.1 GCA_945957495.1 uncultured Pseudorhodobacter sp.
GGCGATGGACGGGCAAATTCTGGATCTGATGCGCGAAATCGGCGCAAAGGCGCGGGCGGCGGCGCAGGATCTGGCCTATGCCCCGGCTGCAGACAAGACTGCCGCGCTGTTGGCCGCTGCCGATGCGGTCTGGGCGCGCCGGGCCGAGATTCTGGCGGCCAATGCCACCGATATGGACTATGGCCGCACCAAGGGTCTTAGCCCCGCGATGATGGACCGGCTGATGCTGGACGAGGCGCGTATCACGGGCATTGTCGATGCCCTGCGCACCGTTGCCGCCCAGCCCGATCCGGTGGGCCGCGTGCTGGCGGAATGGGATCGCCCCAACGGCCTGCATATTCAGCGCGTGGCGACGCCCTTGGGCGTGGTTGGCGTGATCTACGAAAGCCGCCCGAACGTGACGGCGGATGCGGGCGCGCTGTGCCTGAAGGCGGGCAACGCGGTGATCCTGCGCGGCGGGTCGGAAAGCTTTCACACCTCGACCGTCCTGCAAGCCTGCATGGCCGATGGTCTGCGCGCCGCCGGTCTGCCCGAGGCGGCGATCCAACTGATCCCCACCCGTGACCGCGAGATGGTGACGGCGATGCTGCAGGCCGTCGAATTCATCGACGTGATCGTGCCGCGCGGCGGCAAGGGGCTGGTCGGGTTGGTCCAGCGCGAGGCGCGCGTGCCGGTATTCGCGCATCTGGAAGGCATCTGCCACGTTTACGCTGACGGCGACGCCGATCTGGCCAAGGCCCGCGCCGTGGTGCTGAACGCCAAGACCCGCCGCACCGGCATCTGCGGCTCTGCTGAATGTCTGCTGATCGACCGGGCCTTCTATGCCCGCCACGGCGGCATCCTGATTGAGGATCTGCTGCGCGCCGGGGTCGAGGTGCGCACCGAAGGCGAATTGCTTGCGATCCCCGGCACGGTTCAGGCCGCCCCCGATGATTTCGGGCGCGAGTTTCTGGATATGATCATCGCGGCGAAACTGGTGGATGGTGTCGATGGTGCCATCGCGCATATCCGGCGCTATGGCTCAAACCACACCGAAAGCATCCTGACCGAAAACGACGCTACCGCCGCGCGGTTCTTTCAGCGGCTGGATTCCGCGATCCTGATGCGCAACGCCTCGACCCAATTCGCCGATGGTGGCGAGTTCGGCATGGGCGGAGAGATTGGCATCGCCACCGGCAAAATGCACGCCCGCGGCCCGGTGGGGGCGGATCAGCTGACCAGCTTCAAATACCTTGTCACCGGCAACGGCACGATCCGCGCCTAAACCAGCATCCCCGCCAGAATGTCATCCACCAGTGCAGGGGTGTCGGCAGGCCCCGGCAGTTGATCGTTCAGCAACAGATACCACAGCAGCGCGATGATCTTCTGTTCGGCCCGGCGCGGCGTCAGCGCCGGGTTCAACTCTCCCCTCTGCCGCGCCTGCAGCACAATGCGGTCGATATGGTGCCAGCGCCGCGTCCGTTCGTCCACAAGGGCCGCCTGCACGCCTGCATCCATCTGCGCCTCGGCGATCAACAGCCGCAACAGCGGGGCGGTCGCCGTAGCACCATCATCCCCCCGCCACCGCGCCAGCATCGCGCCGACATATTCGATCAGATCGCCGCGCAGGCTGCCGGTGTTTGGCCGCGCCACCTCTTGCTTTGACGCCGAATACAGCGACAGCAGCAGATGCGCCTTGCTGGGCCACCAGCGATAGATTGTGGCCTTGCCCGCGCGTGCGCGCTTGGCCACCGCCTCGATGGTCAGCGCCGCATAGCCGACCTCACGGATCAGCTCTGCCGTCGCCGTCAGCACCGCCGCCTCGGTTTCCGGGCTGCGCCGCGCCCCGATCGAGGCGCGAGAAATCTCGGGCGTGTTCATTTTACCCCTTGCGAAACGGAACGTTCCGTTTCATATATCGAGACGAAGCGTATCGTTGGAGATTGTCATGAACGCCCCCGCAGGTAAACCCCGTAATCCGTCTCGTCTGCGCTTTGCGCTGTTGGTGTTTCTGGCGGTCTATCCGCTGGTGACACTGGGCCTTAGCGCCCTGATCCCGCTGACACCTGGCTGGCCCTTGCCGCTGCGCACGCTGGTTCTGGTGCCCGTGGTGGTGGCGGCAATGGTCTGGGTCATCATCCCCACCATCCAGACCCGGCTGCGCCACTGGCTGTAAGGTCGTCAAAAGCTCAAGGTGATCTCATTCGCCGTCAGTTCCGTGGACAGGCGGCGGTGTTGGCGGATGACTTCCTCGGGCACCAGCAGGAACTGCACCTGCGCAGGGCCGACCTCTACCGCCGGATCGGGGGCAATCAGGCATTCCCACAGCCGCGCCTCGATCTTCAGCCGTGGACCGGCGGCGCGCAGGTTCCACCGCGGATCCTCCCAGCCGATGGTGATCTGCCCGCCATGCGGCAGGGCGGTTTCCAGACAAAGGATCAGCAGAAACATCAGTTTCACATCGCGCCGGGCCAGATCGACCGGACCCTGCCAGTCGATCGAATACCGCCCGCTTTCCGTCATCCCGGCCAGAATGGATTTCACCTCGGTGCCCGCCATCCGCTGATCGGTGCTGGCCGCGCCAAAGGCGATGCGAAAGAACTTGATGCGGGCGTTGGCGTGGCCAATGCTTTCGGTGATCAGCGAAAGCTCTGGCCCCTTCATCGCGGTTTCCATCACGAACAGTTCTACCCCGTTGCCGATGGCCCCGATCGGGCTGATAAGGTCGTGACAAATGCGCGATCCGACAAGGGCGGCAAGGTCGGGTTTGTCTGGCATCAACGATGTCCTCTGGCAGGAAAGGGGCAGATATGGCGGCGTTCTGGGAACCGGGCATGCTGGTGCGTCATCCGGGCCAACCCGATTGGGGGCTGGGGCAGGTGCAGTCCAGCATCGGCCACCGGCTGACGGTGAATTTTGAACATGCGGGCAAGGTGGTGGTTGACCTCCGGCAAGTGGAACTGACGCCTGTTTTCGCCAGTTGACGCAGTATTTGGTTAATCTGTGGTTAATGCAACCGCAGGCTGCATTCTCCCATGGTTGCAAACCCCGCGCCTGCCGCCTAAGACAGGGCAGGCCCTTGAAAGACCGATGGACGCAGCCGATGATTGCCGACGACGCCCAGTTCACCCTGCGCCTTGCTGCGGATGCGCGGGATTTGCGCGCCGCCCAACGCCTGCGCTACCGCGTGTTTGTTGAGGAACTTGGCGGCACCGGCCCGCTGGTCGATGCCCAAGATCGGCTGGAACGCGACGAATTCGACCCGTATTTCGACCATCTGCTGCTGATCGACCCCAAACGCGACGCCGACGCGCTAGAGGATGTGGTGGGCGTCTACCGCCTGCTGCCCTCGGACCGGCTGGCGCAGACCGGCCGGTTCTATTCGGAAAGCGAATATGATCTGGCGCCGCTGAAGGCCACCGGGCGGCGACTGCTGGAACTGGGGCGGTCCTGCGTGCATCCCGATTATCGCGGCACGGCAGCGATGTTCCATCTGTGGAACGCGTTGGCCGATTATGTGCTGGAACGCGAGATCGAGGTGCTGTTCGGCGTGGCCTCGTTCCATGGCACCGATATTGCCGCGCTGGCGCAGCCCTTGGCCAACCTTTACCACAACCACCTTGCGCCCCCGGCGCTGCGCGTGCGCGCCCTTCCGGCGCACCGGCAAAGCATGAACCTTCTGCCCGCCGATCAGGTCAACCAAAAGGCCGCCATCGCGGGCACACCGGCGCTGATCAAGGCCTATCTGCGGCTGGGCGGCTTTGTCGGCGAAGATGCCTGGATCGACCATGCCTTCAACACCACCGATGTGTTCCTCTTGATGGACACCGTGAAGATGAGCGCCAAGCACCGCGAATTCTACACCCGCAAACGGGCCCGCGACGCATGAGCGACTGGAAGGATGCCGTGCTGACCTGGCCGCGCATCGGGGGGCGGGGCTGGCTGCGGGTGGTCTGGCGTGGGCTTGCGTTGGGGATCGTCACCTATGGCTGCCTGATCCTGCTGCTGCTTCTGCGGCTGATCGAACGCCCGCTTTGCGGGCAAAACCGCCCCGTCACCCCCTACATCACCCAATTCGTCTGCCGCATGGCCTTTCCGATCCTGCGCATCGGGCTTTCCACCACCGGCACGCCGATGCGGCAAAAGGGGGCGGTGGTGGCAAACCATTCGTCCTGGCTGGACATCTTCGCGCTGAACGCCGTCCAGCGCGGCTATTTCGTGGCGAAATCCGAAGTCTCGGGCTGGGCGGGCATCGGCTGGCTCGCCCGCGCCACCGGAACCGTCTTTATCGCCCGCAAGGGCACCGAGGCAAAGCGCCAGCAGGAACTGTTCGAGGATCGCCTGCGCGCGGGCCATCGGCTGATGTTCTTCCCCGAAGGCACCAGCACCGATGCAACGCGGGTGCTGCCGTTCAAATCAACGCTGTTCGCCGCCTTTTACACGCACGGGCTGGACCACATCCTGCATATTCAACCAGTGACGGTGGTTTACCATGCCCCGCCGGGGCGCGATCCGCGCACATACGGTTGGTGGGGCGATATGGATTTCGCGCCGCATCTGTTGCAGGTGCTGGCTGCCGCGCCGCAGGGCCGGGTCGAGATCATCTTTCACCCCGAAGTCCCGGTCAGCGCCTTTGCGGGCCGCAAAGACCTTGCCGCCTATTGCGAACGGGTGATCCGCACCGGCCACCCGTTGGCGAACAGCTGATCAGCCCAAGGGCGCGATCAGTGCCCGCAGCGCCTGCACCGGATCTTCAGCCCCCCAGATCTCTTCGCCAATGCCGAAGAAATCCGTCACCGGACCGAATTTCGCCACCAGATCGGCGGTCAGCGCGCCTTCGGCGATCACCGGAACCTCGATCACCTGCGACCACCACTCGAACAGGTCAAACTCTGCCTGTGCGCCATTGCCCAAGGGGGTCGCGCCCACCGGGCCAAAGGCGATGTAATCCGCCCCCGCCTCGCCCGCGTTCATGCCGTCATGCCGGGTCACGCCGCAAAACGCGCCCACAATCGAATCCGGCCCCAATTCCTTGCGCACATAGCGCACCTGCCGCGCGCCATCGGTCAGATGCACCCCGTCCAACCCCAACCGCTCGACCATCAGCAGATGGTTCTCGATCACGATGGCCACATCGCGGGCATGGCTGACCAGACGGCAGGCGTCGCCCGCGCGCATGATCATATCCTCATCCTTGCCCGCCAGCGCCAGCCGCACACAGGCAATATCCACGCTGTCCAGCACCCGCGCCAGAAGGTCGGGAAACACCTCCAGATCAAGGGCCGGAGGGGTGATCAAAGTGATCTGCGGGCGTTCGGTGTCGGCCATCAAGGGCTCCTTCGCTGACTTGCGCCCGCTTTAGCGCAGATCAAAGGGATTTGCTACTTGGGCAGCAGGGTTTTTGCGATGCATTGCGCGCGCGGCCCGCCTGCGGTTGTCACCTCGCCCCGCCTGGCGTATCAGGCAGGGCGTTTGCTGATCATAGGCCCCACATGACCCCGCCCGCCGCTATCCCACCCGCCTTCATCCTCGTGCGCCCGCAAATGGGCGAAAACATCGGCGCCGCCGCCCGCGCGATGCTGAACTTCGGGTTGGAACGGATGCGGATCGTCGCCCCGCGCGATGGCTGGCCGAATTCGGCCGCGGTGGCGATGGCCTCTGGCGCGGGCCGGGTGCTGGATGCTGCGGGGTTGTTCCCCACGGTGCAGACGGCGATTGCAGATTGCGATTTCGTCTTTGCCACCACCGCGCGTGGCCGCGAACTGACCAAACCGATCTATTCGCCCGAGGCCGCCATGACCCACGCCCGCGCCCTTGTGGCTGCGGGCAAGAAGGTCGGCGTGCTGTTCGGCCCCGAACGCGCCGGGCTGGAAAACGAAGATGTCGTGCAGGCCAATGCCATCATCACCGTGCCGGTGAACCCCGACTTCCCCTCGCTGAACCTCGCGCAATGCGTGCTGCTCTTGGGCTATGAATGGCGCCGGCAATCCGAACCCGCCCCCGATGTGGTGATGGAAATGGCCCGCACCGACTTTGCCAGCGCGTTGGAGGTGGAAAAGCTGGGCGATCATTTCGAGGAACGGCTTGACGCGGCAGGCTTCTTCTTTCCGCCAGCCAAAGTGCCCGGCATGAAGGCAAGCCTGCGCAACATGTGGTCCCGGCTGGGTCTGACCCGGGCCGAAGTGCAAACCTTCCACGGCATGCTGCGCCAGATCGCCTACAAACTGCGCCAGCAGGGCGAATAGCCGCCCGCCGGGGCAGGTGTCAAAATCCTTGCAAGGATTTTGACAAATTTCTTCGAAGAAATTTGCCCGGAATTTTCGAAAATTCCGGCAGGGGCTTTGCCCCTCGCCGCGTGCCGCGGCTCACCCCAGAGTATTTGGGCCAATGTGAAATGGCAAAGGGCGCAGGGGGAAAGCCCGCGCGCCCTTGTTTTGTCGGATCAGCCGATGGCGGCGGCTTTCACGTCTGCGTCGATGAAGGGCACATATTGGCCGAAGTTGTCGGCGAACATGGCGACCAGTTTGCGCGCCTGCGCGTCATAGGCCGCAGCATCGGCCCAGGTGGCGCGCGGGTTCAGCAACGTGCTGTCCACCCCGGCAACCGCTACGGGCACATCAAAGCCAAAGTTCGGATCGCGGCGGAACTCTGCCCCGGCCAAAGATCCATCCAGCGCCGCCGTCAGCAGCGCGCGGGTGGCCTTGATCGGCATCCGCTTGCCCGTGCCATAGGCGCCGCCGGTCCAGCCGGTGTTGACCAGCCAGCACGACGCGCCCTGCTTGGCGATCTTGGCCTGCAACAGCTTGCCATAAACCTCCGGGCGGCGCGGCATGAAGGGCGCGCCAAAGCAGGTCGAAAAGGTCGGCGTCGGTTCAACCACGCCGCGTTCCGTTCCCGGGGTTTTCGAGGTGAAGCCGGACAGGAAGTGATACATCGCCTGCGCCGGTGTCAGCCGCGCGATCGGCGGCAGCACGCCATAGGCATCGCAGGTCAGCATGATCACATTGCGCGGCGCGCCACCCAGCCCGGTCGCCGACGCGTTAGAGATATAGTCCAGCGGATAGGCGCAGCGCATGTTCTGCGTCAGGCTGGCATCGTCGAAATCCAGTTCCAGCGTTTCCGGGTCATAGACCATGTTTTCCACCACGGTGCCGAATTTCGACGTGGTGCCGTAGATCTCTGGCTCTGCCTCTGCCGACAGGTTGATGGTCTTGGCATAGCAGCCGCCTTCAAAGTTGAAGGTGCCGCGTTCAGACCAGCCATGTTCGTCGTCACCGATCAGAATGCGCGACGGGTCCGCCGAAAGCGTGGTCTTGCCGGTGCCCGACAGGCCAAAGAAAATCGCCGTATCCACCGGGTTGCCGATGGCATGGTTGGCCGAGCAGTGCATTGGCATCACGCCTTTTTCCGGCAGCAGATAGTTCAGCAGCGTGAACACCGCCTTCTTGTTTTCGCCCGCATAGGCGGTGTTGCCGATCAGGATCAGCTTCTTGTCGAAGTTCAGCGCGATCACCGTGGTGGTGCGGCAGCCATGCCGCGCCGGATCGGCCTTGAAGCTGGGGCAGTTGATGATGGTCCAGTCCGGTACAAAGCTGTCCAGCTCTGCCCGCTCGGGGCGGCGCAGCATGTGGCGGATGAACAGGCCATGCCAGGCCAGTTCCGTCACCACGCGCACGTCAAGCCGGTACACCGGGTCGGCCCCGCCGAACAGATCCTGCACGAAGTAATCGCGGCCCTTCATATGCTCCAGCATATCGGCATGCAGGCGATCAAAGGCATCCGGTGCCATCGGCGCATTGTTTTCCCACCAGATCGTGTCTTCCACCGACGCCGTGCGCACAACGAACTTGTCTTTCGGCGACCGCCCGGTGAACTGCCCGGTCGTACACAGGAACGCACCGCCTTTGCCCAGACGACCTTCGTCGCGCTGAACCGCAGCCTCGACCAGCGCGGGCTCGATATAGTTATAATAGACGTTGCCCAATCCGATGATGCCCTGATCTTCCAAGCGCTGGCTTGGGTTCACACGTCCATTGGTCATGTCGGTCTCTCCGATTGCCGTCCGGCTGCAGACGGTTCAGTTGCAAATCCATGCGCCCCAAAAGGGGGGCCGCCGCGTGCGCCGATGTCATTCAGGCGTCGCAGGTCCGCTATAACATGTGGATTTTGCACGGAATAGGACGCATTGGCACAGTTAGCGCAACCATTATCAGGTTAGCGCCACCAAAATGCAGCGTATCGGAAATGTGCGGCATATTAGTCATTCATTTGGAAATTCCGGCGCCAATGGAGTCCACAGACGGGGGTGATTCGCAGTTAGCAGTTGATTCCTTGGTCCGAAAAACGGATTGTTTGTCAAAAATCAGGCAAGCCAAGCAAACCAAGCAAGCCGAGCAGAAAAAAAGGGAAGCTCATCATGGCAAGGATCGCCCTTGTAGACGACGACAGGAATATCCTGACGTCGGTTTCGATGACTCTGGAAGCAGAGGGGTTCGAGGTTGAGACGTTCAACGACGGCCAGTCCGCCCTGGATGCCTTCAACCGACGCATGCCCGACATGGCCGTGCTGGACATCAAGATGCCGCGCATGGACGGGATGGATCTGCTGCAACGCCTGCGGCTGAAATCGACCATGCCGGTGATCTTCCTGACCTCCAAGGATGATGAGATTGACGAGGTTCTGGGCCTGCGCATGGGGGCGGATGACTATGTCAAGAAGCCCTTCTCGCAACGCCTTCTGGTCGAACGCATCCGCGCGCTTCTGCGCCGCAACGAGGCGATTGTGACCGGCGAAGTCGCCGTCACCGAAGAAACCAAGATCATGGAGCGGGGCAATCTGCGCATGGACCCGCTGCGCCATTCTGTCAGCTGGAAAGGCCAGGATGTGTCACTGACCGTGACCGAATTCATGCTGCTGCAGGCGCTCGCCCAGCGTCCCGGTTTCGTGAAAAGCCGCGATCAGCTGATGGATGTGGCCTATGACGATCAGGTCTATGTCGATGACCGCACCATCGACAGCCACATCAAGCGCCTGCGCAAGAAAATGCGGGCCGTGGACGATGATTTCTCTGCAATTGAAACGCTGTATGGCATTGGCTATCGCTACAACGAAGAATGAACGCCGCCGCAAACTTTTCGATGAAGGACACCGGTAAGACAAAGCCGGCTGGCCTGCTCTTGGGCGAAGACTGGGTTTCGCCCGAGGCAGTCGCCGACCCCGCGCTGCGTGAAGGCCGGGGGCGTCGCAGCCTGCTGGCGCTGAACCGCTCGCCGCTGGCGCGCAAGATCATCATCTTCAACCTGATGGCGCTGGTCATTCTGGTGGCAGGGATTCTGTTCATGAATCCCTTCCGCGATTCCCTTGTTATTCAGCGCGAACAGGGTCTGGTGACAGAGGCGCAGCTTGTCGCCGATCTGGTCGGAACGCTTGCGGCGCAATCCGGGCAATTGCCGGGCAGTGTTGACGGTCTGGCCATCGGCCCGGGGGTTGAGGTTTTTCTGTTCAACCCGGCGGGTGAACTGGTGGCGCGCGGCACTGGCCGCGCGGTTGACAGTGCCCTCGCCGCCCGCAGCAAACGCCAGACCATCATTACCAGCTTTCTGAATGCGGTCTGGGAAAATGTGTCGCGCCTTCTGGTGCTGCGCAATGCCGCGCCCATTCCCGAAAACGCCGAAACGATGGCGCGGTCGCTGTCGCCGCAGGCGCTTGCCGGCCAAACCGCCGTCAACTCCGGCCGCGCCGTGGCGGGGGGGGGAACTGTTTTCGGTGGCCACGCCGGTGATGCAGGATGGCAAGGTCGTCGGCGCGCTGGCAATGACCTCGGCCGAGGGCGAGATTGACCAGCTTGTGCGGTACGAGCGTGAGCAGGTCTTGCAGATGTTCGTGGTGGCGCTGCTGGTATCGTTCGGCCTGTCGCTGCTGCTGGCCTCTACCATTGCCAACCCGCTGTCGGATCTGGCCGACGCCGCCGAACTTGGCCGCGACCGCGACGCGCGCAAGATGCAGCCGGGCCGTGTGCGCATCCCTGATCTGGCCGCCTGCCCGGATGAAATCGGCCGCCTGTCGGTCGCGATGCGCGGCATGGTGACGGCGCTTTACGACCGGATCGAGGCTGTCTCTTATACACATCTGACGCTGCCGACGACTAG
>CAMFLG010000077.1 GCA_945957495.1 uncultured Pseudorhodobacter sp.
TATTGGTGGTGCGCGCCGCCAGTCGCTCGAAAATCACCGACGGCGGCGCAGTCATCACATCGGCGCCGACCAGCGCGCATTGCGTGGCGTGGTTCACAGTGCGGATCGAGGCGGCAAGGATCTGGGTGTCAAAGCCGTAGTTGTCATAAATCTGCCGGATGTCGGCGATCAGATCCATCCCGTCCATGTTGATGTCATCCAGACGCCCGACGAAGGGCGAGATGAACGTGGCCCCCGCCTTGGCCGCCAGCAGCGCCTGATTGGCCGAGAAGCACAGCGTGACGTTGACCATCTTGCCTTCGCCCGACAGCACCTTGCAGGCGCGCAACCCGTCCCAGGTCAGCGGCACTTTTACGGTGATGTTCGAGGCAATCTCGGCCAGCTTGCGGCCCTCGGCGATCATGGTATCGGCGTCCAGCGCGACGACCTCTGCCGAAACCGGGCCTTTGACCAGATCACAGATTTCCTTGGTCACTTCAAGAATGTCGCGGCCCGATTTCAGGATCAGCGACGGGTTGGTGGTGACACCATCGACCATCCCCAGATCGTTGAGTTCCTTGATGGCGGCGACGTCGGCGGTATCGACGAAGAATTTCATGGCGCGGTCCTTTGGGCAGTTGTGAGTGCTCTCGGCCCGGTTTACCCCAAAAGGGACGAAAAGGGAAAGGGCGGATGGTGGCTGAGCGGGTCTATGCGGCAGGAGAGTTGGTGGGCGTGCTCACAACCGAGCCTCTTGGCCGCATTCTGGACTATAAGGCGCCTGAAACCGGCTGTGGTGACGGCGATTTTGTCGAGGTGCCGTTGGGGCCGCGCCGGGTGATCGGGGTGGTCTGGGGCAAGGGCGAGGGCAAGTTCGATCCGGCCCGGATCAGATCGGTGATCCGGGTGCTGGACGTGGCACCGATGCGGGCAGAGTTGCGCAGCTTTCTGGCGCGCGCGGCAGACTATACCATCACCCCGATGGCTGCGATGTTGCGGCTGGCCACGCGCGCGCCGGGGCTGGGTGATCCGCCGTCGATGCGCAAGGTCTACCGTTTGGCGGACACGATTCCCAATCAGATGACGGATGCGCGGTTCCGCGTGGTCGAGGCACTGCGCCGCTTTGCCGGGGCCTCCGTGACGTTGGGCGAGTTGGCGGAAGAGGCCGCTTGCGGGCCGGCGGTGGTGAAGGGGTTGGTCAAGCTGGGCGTGGTGCTGGAACAGGACGCGCCGCGCGATCTGCCCTATCCGCGCCTGAATGCAGCAGGTTCGGCCCGGTTGGCGGGCGATCAGGTTGCGGCGGGTGACGCTTTGGTCGCGCTGGTGGCGCAGGGGGAATATTCGGGCACCTTGCTGAAGGGCGTTACCGGGTCTGGTAAGACCGAGGTTTATCTGGAGGCCGTTGCCGAATGTTTGCGGCAGGGGCGGCAGGCGTTGGTCCTGTTGCCCGAAATCTCGTTGACGCAGGATTTCATTGCCCGGGTCGAGGCCCGTTTTGGCGCCAAGCCTGCCGAGTGGCATTCGGGGGTGACAATGACCGAACGGCGCCGGTTGTGGCGCATGGTGGGGCAGGGCGATGCATCCTTTGTCGTGGGGGCGCGGTCGGCCCTGTTCCTGCCGTTTCAGGATCTGGGCCTGATTGTGGTGGATGAAGAACACGACACCTCTTACAAGCAAGAGGAAGGCGTCTTTTACAACGCCCGCGACATGGCGGTGCTGCGCGCGGCGATCGTTGGTTGCCCGATCGTGCTGGCCTCTGCCACGCCCTGCCTTGAAACCTGGGCCAATGTCGAAGCCGGAAAGTACGGGCGGCTTGACCTTGGCGCGCGCTTTGGTGCGGCGGAACTGCCGCAAATGCGGGCCATCGACATGCGGCCGGAGAAACTGCCGTCGGATCGGTGGATTTCGTCGAAACTCGTGGCCGAGGTGCAGGCGCGGATCGAGCGGAAAGAGCAATCGCTTTTGTTCATCAACCGGCGTGGCTATGCCCCGATCACGCTGTGCCGCGCCTGTGGTCATCAGGTGGGCTGCGACGATTGCGATGCGCGGATGGTTGAGCATCGTTTTCTGAAACGTCTGGTCTGCCACCAGTGCGGCGCGACCAAGCCGATGCCGGTGGTTTGCCCGGCCTGCGGGGTTGAAGGCCGCATGGCGGCGGTCGGGCCGGGGGTGGAACGGCTGGCCGAAGAGGTGACGGCGCTGTTCCCGCAGGCACGGATCGCGGTGCTGTCGTCAGACCTGTTCGGTTCGGCGCGCGCGTTGAAAGAGCAGATCGCACTGATTGCCGAGGGCGCCGCCGATATCATCATCGGCACGCAGATCGTGGCCAAGGGGCACAACTTTCCCCTGTTGACGCTGGTGGGGGTGATCGACGCCGATCTTGGCCTGCAAGGGTCAGACCTGCGCGCGGCAGAGCGTACCTTTCAGCTGATGCGGCAGGTGGCGGGCCGGGCCGGGCGCGCCGAAAAACCCGGTGAGGCGTGGTTGCAGACCTATCAGCCCGAACATCCCGTCATCCGCGCCATTCTGGGTGGCGATGAAGAGGCGTTCTGGCGGGCAGAAGCCACCGAGCGTCGCGCCGCAGGGGTTCCGCCCTATGGCCGTATGGCGGGGATCATCCTGTCATCGCCCGATGTGGCGCAGGTGTTCGACGTGGGCGCCGAACTCGCCCGCCGCGATGACCCGCTGCGCCGGGTTGGCGCGCAGGTCTTTGGCCCCGCGCCTGCGCCGATTGCGCGGGTGCGCGGGCGCCACCGCGTCCGCTTGCTGGTCAAGGCGGATAAGTCGGTCGCTTTGCAACCGGCGTTGGCCGAATGGGTGGCGCAGATCAAACTGCCCGCGAATTTGCGGCTGTCGATTGATATAGACCCGCAGAGTTTTTATTGAACCTTCCATAAGCGGACCGGGGCCTTTTCGGCGCGGCGGATCACGCCTTTCGCTTCTAAATCCAACTGAACGCATTTCAGCCACCAGCCACAGGTGGCACCCTGCGGAAACAGGTCTTGCGACAGATGAGGTTTCACGGCCGCGGTCAGATCGGAAACCCATATGCCGGGCAACGTGCTGGGCAGAGCGTTCAGAAAATGGCGGCGCATTTCAGTGTATTTTGCGGCATCGACATTGCTGCTTTTTCCGGGTGAGTTGACGTTTTCGACGGCGATCTTGGCAGACATGGCTTCCCCCTTATGTGCGGCAAGGGTGCGGGTCGATGCGACCCGAGTCAATCGTGCTTGCTTGGGTGCCGCCTATCGCTTAGGGCTGGCCAATGCGCCCAAGACCGGAAAATCCGATGCCAACATATACCGCCCTGACCACCCTGATGGGGGAAGACGCCGCCAACGCCTTGGCTGAGGCCATCGAAAAGATGGACCCAGAGCCTACGGGCGTGGGTGTGTTTGAAATCGAGGATGAGTCCGGTCTGTGGGAGGTGGGCGCCTATTTCCTTCACGCGCCCAATCAGGCGCTGCTGGAGGTTCTGGCGCTGGCCTTTGACGCCAAGCCCTTCGCGCTTTCGGAATTGCCGGAAATCGACTGGGTGGCGAAGGTGCGCCGCGAATTGTCGCCGGTCGAGGCGGGGCGGTTCTTTGTTTATGGCAGCCACGACGCCGACAAGGTGCCCGCCGACCGCATCGCCCTGCAGATCGAGGCAACGGTGGCCTTTGGCACCGGGCATCACGGCACCACGCTGGGCTGCCTGCGCGCCTTTGATCAACTGTTCGCGGCGGGCTTTGCCCCGGCAAAGGTGGCCGACATCGGCTGTGGGACGGCGGTTCTGGCGATGGCGGCAGCATCGGTGTTGCCTGATGCCCTGGTGATCGCATCCGATATCGACGAGGTGGCGGTGGATGTGGCCGAGGCGAACGTGACGATCAACGGTCTGGAAGGGCGTATCGAATGTCTGGAAGCGGCCGGTTTCGCCCATCCGCGTCTGGCCGAGGCCGCGCCCTATGATCTGGTTTTTGCCAATATCCTGAAAGGCCCCCTGGTGGAACTGGCGCCCGATATGGCCCGCCATGTGGCCAAGGCCGGCCTGATCATTCTGTCGGGCCTGTTGGTTGTGCAGGCCGAGGCCGTGACCGCCGCCTACGTCGCCAACGGCTTTGCGCCGGAGCATCGCGACGATATTGGCGAATGGTCCACGCTGGTACTGCGGCGAAACTAAGGCGTTCGCCCGTCTTTGCCCCAATTATGCCATAATTTTGCCTTATTGACCGACTCAGGCGGGGGCCAAAGATGTGGAGTGTTCGGATGGCCGACCCCAATTTGGTGGATTTTTACAGCCGAGTTGCGCGTTTTGAGCGCGCACGCTCATCTGGTTATGGCTTTGATGCTGCAGGGACGCTGGGTCGCTCCGCCTTTGCCAAGCCCGCAAGAAAACGCCGATCTTTCCTCCCGATGCTTGCCCTGGTGATTGGCTGCGGCTTGCTGTTGAAAGGCACGATTTATCATTCGGTTGGGGCCGCGTCCTATCAGGATCGCGTGGACGCTTTGCTGAAGGGCGAAGGATTTGATCGGCTGGGAGGCTGGCTGATGCAGCCGGACGCCGTGACCTTGTATATTTCGGGCAAGATCGAAGACGGCCTGATCTATCTGCACAAAGCTGCGCGAAAGTCTGTCTAGCTTGACCGCCAAAACAGAAAGGGTCGAAATCCAGCTGGATTTCGACCCTTCTACGTCGGTATTGCGCGCTGCTTAGCGGCCGATCATGTTCACTTCGGCGCGGCACAGGCCGATATCATCCAACTCACGGTCGGACAGACGGCTCAAAGCCTTACGGGTCACGCGAGCGTCATTCCAAGCGGAGACGGATGCGAACATGCCCGAGAAGAGTTGGACAGAGCGGAAAATCGACACAGCGCCGAGCGGCGCCGCGGCGGACGACTCATAGGCGGCCATAGCGGTATTCCTTTCAAGTTTGCTTTTGCTGAAGGCAGTGCGTTGCCTTCGATGCCGGGTAATTAGGCTTTCTGCAAACGCGAAGCAATGGGGCGGCAAGCAAGGCCGTATTGCAGCCGCTGCATAGGTATCGGCCATAATTTTGTCGCATTTTGTCGCACAAAACCACGGAAAGCGCCAAAAATGTCGGTTTTTGGCACTTCTTGGTCGCATGCTGCATCTGCATAATAGACTGAAGCTTTCCCCGGGGCCGCAATAGCGCTTGGCGGATGTTCTCTTTTCGTGCTAATTTCATTTGAAGAGCAAAAAAATTATGGGGCGGGGATGCGGGTTTTGGGGATTGATCCCGGGTTGCGAAACCTTGGTTGGGGTGTGATCGACGTGGCAGGCGCAAAGCTAAGCCATGTCGCCAACGGGATTTGCCATTCCACCCCCGGCGAAGGCGAAGGCGATCTTGCCCAGCGACTGGTGGCCCTTCACACGCAGCTGACCGATGTTTTGCGCCTGTATCAGCCGGATGCGGCGGCGGTTGAACATACTTTCGTCAACAAGGACGCGGTTGCCACGCTGAAACTGGGGCAGGCGCGTGGCATCGCCTTGCTTGTGCCTGCGCAGTTTGGCCTGACGGTTGGGGAATACGCACCAAATGCCGTGAAAAAGACGGTTGTGGGCGTGGGACACGCCGATAAGGGGCAGGTTGATCATATGGTGCGGGTGCAGTTGCCGGGCGTCAAGATTGCGGGGCCAGATGCGGCGGATGCCTTGGCGATTGCGATTTGTCATGCGCATCATCTGCAAAGTGCCGGTCGGTTGCAGGCGGCGCTTCGAAAGGCGGCGGAATGATTGGCAAACTGTCGGGGCGGTTGGACTGGCGCGGCGCGGATCATGTTCTGATCGACGTGCGTGGGGTGGGCTATATTGTCTATGTGAACGAACGCACTCTTGCGGCGATGCCCGCGATTGGCGAGGCGGTGGCGCTTTATACCGACCTTGTGGTGCGCGAGGATCTGCTGCAACTGTTTGGCTTTGCCACGATGCTGGATAAAGAGTGGCACAAGCTGCTGACCACGGTTCAGGGGGTTGGTGCCAAGGCGGCGATGGCGATGATGGGCACCTTGGGGGCCGAAGGTGTGGCGCGGGCGATTGCCTTGGGCGATGCGCGGGCGATTCAGTCTGCGCCGGGCGTCGGGCCAAAGCTGGCGCAGCGGGTGATTCTGGAGTTGAAAGCGAAGGCGCCCGGCGTGATGGCGATGGGGGCAAAGCTGGGGGCGGTCGCCGAGGCCGATGATGCGGTGATAGAGCCGATGCCAACGGCCCCCCCCCGCAAGGCGGCGCCCGCTTCGGCGCAGCAGGCGCGTGCGGCCTTTACGGCAGATGCCTTGTCGGCGCTGATCAATCTGGGTTACGCGCAGGGCGAGGCGGCGCAGGCGGTATCGACCATCGCTGCCGAACAGCCTGAGGCGGATACGGCCGTGATGATCCGGGCTGCGTTGAAACTTCTGGCACCAAAGGCACGTTGATGCAGTCTGATCCCGCCCTGCGCGCCGAAAAGCTGCCCGAAGATCTGGACCGCGCCCTGCGCCCGCAGGTGCTGGAGGAGTTCGTGGGGCAGGCCGAGGCGCGGGCCAACCTTGCCGTCTTTATCCAGTCCGCAAGGATGCGCGGCGAGGCGATGGATCACACGCTGTTTCATGGCCCACCTGGGTTGGGCAAGACCACGCTGGCGCAGATCATGGCGCGGGAGTTGGGGGTAGGGTTCCGCATGACCTCGGGGCCGGTGCTGGCCAAGCCGGGTGATCTGGCGGCGATCCTGACCAATCTGGAACCGCGCGACGTGCTGTTCATCGACGAGATTCACCGGCTGTCGCCGGTGGTGGAAGAGGTGCTGTATCCGGCGATGGAGGATTTCGCGCTGGATCTGGTGATCGGTGAGGGGCCTGCGGCGCGCACCGTGCGGATCGAGTTGCAGCCCTTCACCTTGGTGGGGGCGACGACGCGGCTGGGGCTGTTGACGACGCCGCTGCGGGACCGGTTCGGGATTCCGACACGGTTGCAGTTTTATACCGAGGATGAGCTGGATCTGATCGTTTCGCGGGGGGCGCGGTTGCTGGGGATTGCGGCGGACCCGGCGGGCACGCGGGAGATCGCGAAACGGTCGCGGGGCACGCCGCGGATTGCGGGGCGGTTGTTGCGGCGGGTGGTGGATTTCGTGACGGTAGAGGGCGACGGGCGGCTGACCAAGGAGATCGCCGACAGTTCGCTGACCCGGTTGGGGGTGGATCACATCGGGCTGGACGGCGCCGACCGCCGCTATCTGGGGCTGTTGGCCGAGCATTACGGCGGCGGGCCGGTGGGGGTGGAAACCATTGCGGCGGCGCTGTCAGAGGCGCGTGATGCGATTGAAGAGGTGATCGAGCCTTACCTGCTGCAACAGGGGTTGATTCAGCGCACCCCAAGGGGGCGGATGCTGGCGGCGCGGGCCTGGCGGCATCTGGGGCTGGAGGCGCCGCGCGCGCCGGGGCAGGCGGAGTTGTTTGAGGGCAAATAGGGCTGTCCCGGCCCGGGACATTATTTTGTTGCATATTATCAATAAGATGATGGTTGTGGATTAGAGGTTTGTTAACCTTTGGGCCAGCTGATGTGTGGTTTTGAGAGCAGAGCGGCACTGGTTGGCCGTTCCCTTTGCGGGGTATCGGGGCTAAACTGGGGCCAGACCAAGCAGCAGGAGAGCGCCATGCGCGGACCCATCCTTTTTGCGCTGATCCTGACTGTTCTGACGGTTGCGATGCACCCGGCGGTGGCTGGTGGGCGGGAGCAATATGAAGTCTTTGGCGTGGCGGACAATGACATGCTGAAGCTGCGCGCCGGGCCGGGGATTGGCTATATCGTCATCGTCGGCCTGCCGAATGGCGCGCTGGTGCGGGTGGAAAGCTGTCAGCTGATCGGCGGCACCCAATGGTGCAAGGTGGCGCTGGAGCGGGCGCGCAGCCTGAAAGGCTATGTCTCTGCGACCTATCTGCGGCGGAAGTGAGGGCCGGGGTTGCAACGGTGATCTTGCGGCGCGCTGCGCGCATGGCTTTGTCTCGCCGCCGCACTTGCGTGCTTGCGGCTCGGGGGAAGGGGCATTCTGCCCCTCGGCCTGCGGCCTCACCCCCTGAGGATATTTATGAACAGATGAAATGGCATTTTCTTGCGGATGGTTGAGCCTTTGGGCGCGGGCGGCTATCGGGGGAGAGAACGATGTTGGAGAGTGGGATGACGCCGGAACAGGTTCAGGGCTTTTTCACCCGGTCAGACGGGCAATATCTGTTTGCCCGCTGGGGCCGGCCGGTTGTGCCGGTGGTGTTCGGGGTTGAGGATGCGACGCTGGGCGTGGTCAAGGGCGCGATCGAGGCGGTGGTGGCGCTGGCCGGGCATCAGATGGCAGAGACTGACCCGGAGTTGGGGGCCAATCTGATGCTGTTCTTCTTCCGCGACTGGGCGGAATTGCCAAAGGTGCCGAAACTGGATCGGCTGGTGCCGGACCTTGGCCCGCTATGCGACCGGCTGCAGGCGGCGGGGGCCAATCAATACCGGTTTTTCCGCTTTGACGCCGATGGCGCGATCAAGGCGGCCTTCGTTTTCTTGCGGATGGACGAACATTTGTCGGCGCTGGCGGCAGAGGATCTGGCGCTGGCGCAGGCGGCGCAGGTGATTTGCCTGTGGTCGGACCGGGCATTCGCCGATACCTCGCCGCTGGCCCGGCTGGGGGAGCGGGTGATCCTGCGCCCGGATGTGGCGGATGTGATCCGGGCGGGTTATGCGCCAGCGATGCCGGTGGTGGCGCGCGATCCGGCGCATGCCTTGCGGCTGGCGGCGCGGGTGGGATGAAGGAGGCCGATCTTTACCCGGCGGTGAAGGCCTATCTGGAGGCGCAAGGCTATGAGGTGAAGTCCGAGGTGGGCGCCTGTGACGTGATGGCGCGGCGTGGCGACGCGCCGCCGGTGATTGTGGAGATGAAGCTTTCGTTTTCGCTGGCGCTGGTGATGCAGGGCGTGGCGCGGCAGGCGCTGTTTGACGATGTGTATCTGGCGGTGCCGGTGGCCGAAAAGGGCTGGGTGCTGCGCTATAAGGATATTGTCGCGCTGTGTCGGAGGTTGGGGCTGGGCTTGTTGGCGGTGCGGGGCGATCAGGTTGAGGCGCATCTGGACCCGGGGCCGTATCAGCCGCGCAAATCCAGCGCACGCGCCGGGCGTCTGTTGCGCGAGTTCGAGCGGCGGGTGGGCGACCCCAATCAGGGCGGCACCACCGGCGTCAAGCGGATGACGCATTACCGACAGGACGCGCTGCGCTGTCTGGTGGTTCTGGCGGATGGCGCGTGCAAAGCGTCTGACGTTGCAAAGGCCGCGGGTGTGGCGCGGGCGGCAGCGCTGATGCGCGATGACCATTATGGTTGGTTCGAGCGGGTGTCGCGCGGGGTTTATGCCGCAACACCGCAGGGGCGGTTGGCGATGGCGGAACATGGCGCAGAGATTGCGCGTCTGGGGTTGGAGGGCGGTGCGTGACTCATCGGTTTGCTTTGCGGGTGTACTATGAGGACACCGACCTTGCCGGGATCGTCTATTACGCCAATTATCTGAAATTCATCGAACGGGCGCGCACCGAATTCGTGCGCGGGCTGGGGGTGGATCAGGGCCGCTTGCGGGCGGAAAAGGGCGTCGTCTTTGCGGTGCGGCGGGTGGAGGCGGATTATCTGCGCCCGGCGAAGTTTGATGACGAGCTGGAGGTTCTGACCGGGGTTGTGAGTTTGGGCGGGGCGCGCATCGCGCTTTCGCAAGAGGTGATGCGGGGGGCAGAGCGGCTGTTTGCGGCGCATGTGGTTCTGGTTTGCATGACCGAGGACGGCCATCCGGCGCGACTGCCGCCTGAAATCCGCGCGGTGCTGGACCCGAAGCGGCATTAACCGGCTGTTTTTGCGCGGCAGTTCGCGCGCAAACGCAGATGTGTTGGCTTTCCTCTTTAAACCTTGATAGAATCAGCGCAATAGGCGGCCAAAGAGCCCCGATAAAGCAGAGCAGGCGTAATGAACACGGAAGCCATTGGAATGGCGCAAGAGATTGATTTCTCTTTGCTCGCCCTTTTTGCCCGCGCCACCCTCACGGTGAAAGTCGTGATGATTGGCCTGATGATCATGTCCTTCTGGTCATGGTCGATCATCATCCGCAAACATCTGATG
>CAMFLG010000078.1 GCA_945957495.1 uncultured Pseudorhodobacter sp.
ACCCCCAATAGCGCCGTGGCCAGCGCAAGGGCACGCGGGGCGGGCAAAGAGGTGGCGATGATTGCTGCAGCCATCAGCGTGACAGAGGCAATCAAAAAGCCCTGCAGCCAAAGCCGCGACTGCGCGCCAAACAGGCGCGCGGTTGATTTTACGCCGATCATGGCGTCATCTTCCTTGTCCTGATGCGCGTAGATCGTGTCATAGAACAAGGTCCAGACAATGCCTGCCCCGTACAGCAGCACCGCAGGCAAGGTGACAGTGCCCGTATGCGCTGCAAAGGCAAGCAGGGCCCCCCAGTTGAACGCAAGGCCCAGAAAGACCTGCGGCCACCAGGTGAACCGCTTTGCATAGGGATAGATCAGAACCAACCCCAGCGACCCGATGCCCAATCCAATGGCCAGCCAGTTGTAAGTGAACAGGATCAGGGCCGCGATCAGGGCCTGCGCCACCATCCAGATCACCGCGCCCTTGACCGACACCTGCCCCGAAGGCAGCGGGCGGCTTTTGGTGCGGGCGACGGCGGCGTCAAATTCGCGGTCGCTGATGTCATTCCAGGTACAGCCCGCACCCCGCATCAGGAAGGCACCGGCACCGCAGGAAAGGACAAGCCAGATGTCCCACAGGCGAAACCCATCAGAAAGCGCGGCCAGCGCGATGCCCCAAAAGCAGGGAATCAGCAAAAGCCATGTGCCGATAGGGCGATCTGCCCGGCTGAGCCGCAGGTAGGGCCGTGTGCGGGGAGGAGCAAACCGATCAACCCAGTTGCCTTTGGGCGCATCGGCAACGACTGCCTCTGGAATTCCGGAGTGGTCGGACATAGGTTCCGTCTCATGTCAGAAGCAAAAATCAGGCTCTATGTAGATCAGGCATTGGCTTCGGGGCAACCCGTGGCCTTGAATGCCGATCAGGCCAATTACCTTTTCAACGTCATGCGCCTTGCGCGGGGTGCCGCTGTTGCGCTGTTCAACGGACGCGACGGCGAATGGCTGGCCCGCGTAGCAGAGGCCGGAAAGCGCGGCGGCATCCTGATATCCGAGGTGCAAACCGCGCCGTTGCGTCTGCCACCTGACGTTTGGCTGATCTTTGCGCCGATCAAGAAGGCACGCACCGATTTCATCGTGGAAAAGGCGGTAGAACTGGGCGCGGCCCGGGTGATGCCGGTGCAGACCCGACACACCAATGCCGAACGCATCCGGCAAGACCGCCTGCAAGCCCATGCCGTTGAGGCGGCCGAACAATGCGGCGCGACTTATGTGCCTGAAGTGACCGACCTTGTCTCACTCGATAAACTCCTGACCAGCTTTCCACCCGACCGCAAGCTTTTGTGGTGCGATGAGGCGATGGCGGGGCAAGCCCCCGCTCTCTTTGGCCCTCGGGGCGCAGCTTGGGCGATCCTGATCGGTCCGGAAGGCGGGTTTTCCGCAGACGAACAGGCCCGCCTGCGCGCGCTGCCGCAAGTGGTGCCCCTTGCCCTTGGCCCCCGCATCCTGCGTGCCGATACAGCCGCCGTCGCGGCGCTGACCTTGTGGCAGACGGCGCTGGGGGATTGGGCGTGATTCGCGCGACGCTGCTTTCCGCAAATATCGGCGCAATAGCTGCCTGTTGCGCCATCGGCGTTCGCCAGATCGGCCCGTGGACTTTGCTATTGTTGCAGGAAACGCGGAGGATCCATGGCTAAAATCGGCTGGACGATCCGCCCCGAGGTGAGCAGCCTTTTACACCGCGCCAGCGAGGTGATCTCGGCCACCTGTCTGCTTGCCTTTGGCCTGTGGTTGATGTGGCTGGGCGGCTATTTGCTTTTCCCCATCGGCCTTGCGGTTTCCGCCATTGCCGTTGGCTGGGGTGCAATGGCATTGCGCCGCATGCGGTTCGCGCAGGCGGTGAACTCGCCCGGGGTTGTCGAGGTGGACGAAGGGCAGATCGGCTATCTTGGCCCGCAGATCGGCGGCTATGTGAACCTGCCCGACTTGATCGAATTGCGCCTGATTGCCCTGCGCGGCCGCCGGATGTGGCGGCTGAAACAACAGGACGGGCAGGCGATCTTGATTCCAGTCGATGCGCAAGGCGCGGAAACCCTGTTTGACGCCTTTGCATCCTTGCCAGGAATGGATGCCTCTGCGCTTGTCGAGGCGTTGCAGGCCAAGCCCAGAACCGGCAGCAGCGCGCTGTCCATCGCGGCGGAAACCCGTGTCATCTGGCGACGGGCCGGAAAAGGCGTCGTAACAGGTGGATGACAGGACAAATGCGTTGCGCGCCTTCTCTTGACTTAGCCGCGTCCGCGCTTCACCAGTTGGCGTCCGAAAACCCATCAGGAAGGGCCCTGCCAAATGTCTATCCCACAATCCGGCGGTGGCCCGATCGAAAACTTCGCGCAACTTGCAGAATTGCTGGCATCCGGATGCAAGCCGAAAGCAGATTGGCGCATCGGCACCGAACACGAAAAATTCGGCTGGCTTGCCGATAGCCGTGCGCCGTTGCCCTATGCGGGAGAACGTTCGATTTCTGCGCTTTTCGCCGGTCTTGAGGCGCGGCATGGCTGGATGCCGGTGCGCGAGGGCGAACACATTATCGGCATGACCCGCAACGGGGCGAATATTTCGCTGGAACCGGGGGGGCAGTTCGAATTGTCGGGCGCGCCTTTGACCTCGATTTCCGAGGTAGCGGCAGAGTTGCAAAACCACCTTGATGAGGTCAGGGGCATCGCCGATCCCTTGGGCATCAAGTTCATGGGTATCGGTGCTGCCCCTGAATGGAGCGGGCCAGAGATGCCGGTCATGCCGAAGGGGCGCTACCGGCTGATGACGGATTACATGGGCAGGGTTGGCACGCATGGCACCCAGATGATGTATCGCACCTGCACCGTGCAGGTGAACCTCGACTATGCGTCCGAAGCCGACATGGTGAAAAAGCTGCGCGTGGCGCTGGCGTTGCAGCCGGTTGCGACGGCGCTGTTTGCGTCCTCGCCCTTCTTCGACGGCAAGCTGAATGGCCACAAATCCTGGCGCTCGCGCATCTGGCGGGGGCTGGACAACTCGCGCACCGGCATGCTGCCCTTTGCCTTTGACGAAGGCTTTGGTTTTCAGGCCTATGTCGATTGGGTCTTGGACGTGCCGATGTATTTCGTCTACCGCGACGGCAAATATATCAACGCCTTAGGCCAATCGTTCCGCGATTTCCTGAAGGGCGAACTGCCCGCCCTGCCCGGCGAAAAGCCGACGCTTTCGGACTGGGCCGATCATATGACCACGGTTTTTCCCGAAGCCCGCGTCAAGAAATACATCGAAATGCGCGGTGCGGACTGCGGCGATCAGGCCCATATCAATGCCCTGCCCGCGTTCTGGGTTGGCCTGATGTATGACCAGACCGCGCTGGATGCGGCCTGGGATCTGGTAAAGGGCTTTGACGCCGAAACCCGCGATGGCCTGCGCGTACAGGCCTCGGTCAAGGCACTGCAGGCCGAATCGCATGGTGTGAAACTGATCGACCTTGCCCGCGCCGCCGTTGGCCTGTCGCACGCCGGTCTGGCTGGCCGTGGGATGGACGAACAACGCTTCCTCGCGCCGCTGGTTCAAAGCCTTGCAGCCGAAAAGGTGCAAGCCGACCGTTGGCTGGACCTGTACCATGGTGAGTGGAAGGGCGACCTGACGCCGATATATGAGGCGTCGAGTCTTTAACCCTTTACCGGTCTCTGACCGGATTAGCGGTGCGAAACCCGCGAAAATCAGGGTATGCTCAACGTATGCCAAATGTATGTCAAACGTGCATACGTTTGACGCCCGTTCGGGCCGCAGGTCAGGCGGCGCGGCGGGTCATTTTGCAGCGCCGATCCTTGGTTCCGTTCCGGCCTTCAACCGTTGAATATTCGCCCAATGCCGGATGTAGACCAGCACGGTCAGGATAAAGACCAGAACCACCATGCGCCCTTGATGGAACACCATCAGCCAGACAACACTCGTCGCAGCCGCCACAAGCGCCGCCAGGGATGAGATGCGAAACACCACTGCCGTGATCAGCCACATCGCGCATGCGGCGAGGCCCACGGGCCAGGCCAGCGCCAGCAGGATACCCAGAAACGTCGCAACGCCCTTGCCGCCCTTGAACCCCAGCCAAACCGGGAAAAGATGGCCCAGAAACGCCGCCAATCCGGCCAACTGCGCCGCGTCCTCACCCAAGGCATAGCGCGCAATCAAGACGGCAACGCCGCCCTTGGCCGCATCCAGCACCAAAGTGGCCAAGGCCGCGCCCTTGTTGCCGGTGCGCAGGACGTTGGTTGCCCCGATATTGCCCGACCCGATGCTGCGCAGGTCACCCAGCCCCATGGCGCGGGTGATCACGATGCCGAAGGGGATCGACCCAAGCAGATAGGCCAAAACGGCAACGATCACCAAACTAAGCGGAGAGGACATGATCTGTGGCATCGGCTATCCTTGGAAGACTTGCACACCGGCAACGTAGGTTGCCAGCACCTTACCCTCCATCCGGCAGCCGTCAAACGGCGTGTTCTTGGATTTCGAGTGTAATTGGCTGCGGTCCAGCAGGAAGGGCGCGTCCGGATCGAACAGCACCAGATCGGCAGGCGCACCCGCCGAAAGCCGCCCCTGCGGCAGGCCCAACCGCTTTGCCGGGTTCAGTGAAAGCGCGCGGAACAGGCCGGGCAGGTCAATTTGGCCCGCATGATACAGGCGCATTGCGGCGGGCAGCATCGTCTCCAGCCCCACCGCGCCCGAGGCCGCCTCTTCAAACGGCAGGCGCTTGCTTTCCTCATCCGCCGGGGTGTGAAAACTGCCGATGATGTCGATCAGACCATCCGCCACCGCCTGCACCAGCGCCAGGCGGTCATCTTCCGATCGCAAAGGCGGGGTGAATTTGAAGAAGGTGCGATAGTCGCCCACATCAATTTCGTTCAGGGTCAGGTGGTGGATCGACACCCCCGCCGTCACGTCCAGCCCGTTGTTCTTGGCCCGCTCCAACGCAGGCAGGCTGCGGGCGGTGGTGATCTGATCGGCATGATAGCGCGCGCCGGTCATTTCGACCAAGCCAAGATCGCGGTCCAGCCCAATGCGCTCTGCCATTGCCGAAACGCCGGGCAGGCCGCGCAGAGACGCGAACTTTCCGCTGGTCGCTGCCGCCCCCGCCGACAGCCCCGGCTCTTGCGGATGGCCGATCACCAGCGCCCCAAGACTGCGGGCATAGACCAGGGCCCGGCTAAGGGCCTTGGTGTCATTGGTGACGTTGAACACATCGGTAAAGGCCACGGCCCCCGCATCCAGCAGAAAGCCGATCTCTGTCATCTCATGCCCGGCGCGCCCCTTGGTCAGGGCGGCCATGTGGTGAATGCGCACCCGCGCCTCTGCCGCACGCCGGGTCACGAATTCCAGGGTTTCCGGTGTGTCGATGGCGGGCGTTGTGTCGGGGCGCACCACCATGGTGGTCACACCGCCCGCCGCCGCCGCCAAGCCTGCCGAGCGGAAGGATTCCTTGTGCCGCTCCCCGGGTTCGCCGATCTTGACGCCGATATCAACGATTCCGGGCGCAAGACACATGCCACCGCAATCAACAATCGTGGCGCCGTCGGGCGCATCGCCATCCATGGATTGGATCACGCCGCCTTCAACGGTGAGACTGCCGAGCGTATCGGATCCGGCCTCAGGGTCGATCAGGCGGGCGTTGGTGAGGTGGAGGGTCATCTGGGCTCCGGTTTCACAAATCTTGGGTAGGGTGCGTGATTTCACGCGCCTTCAGGGTTGGGACAACGGTGCGTGAGATCACGCACCCTACCGAATGGGCCACGCTCATCCGCCGATCCACACAAACACCACCACAAACAGCGCCAAAAACACCAAAACCGCCGTGGCGACCATGCCACCGGTCCGCATTTCGGCTTTTGTCGGTTTGCGATCAGGATCGGGTTTCATGGCCGCGCGCCTTTTGCGGCCAAGATCCGGGCCGCCGTTGCGGCTGGATCGGCCTGATACTTGATCAGATGCTTGTCCCCCGTCTGGGTGACAATCTGCACCGCCCCAAGAAACGGGCGGGCCAGTTTGACGCCAGACAAGGGCGCAATCCGGCCTGCGGGGCCAAGCAGACGCCGCTGCGTCAGGCGCCATTCCTCGGCAAACACCTCGGATTTCAGGTAGGCCGCGCGCGCGCCGATGGCCAGAACGGCGGCAAGCGGGCCGACCCAAGGCGCGGGGTTGCCGCCATATAGCAGCGCCAGCCCTGCCACCACACCGCCGACCAGCGCCATGATGGCATGGCTGCGCCAATAGGTCCGGGCATCCGGCACAAAGCGCGCAATCACCGTTTCATCCGCATCCAGTGGCGCGGGCGTGCCGTACATCGGTTCCTGAACAATTTCGGTCATGCCATCAACCCGACAGCGGCCCGCCCGCGTTCGGCGCGCAGGTTCCGCGCCAAAAGGTCCATGCAGGCCATACGAACAGCCACGCCCATTTCGACCTGTTCTTGAATCACCGAGCGGTTGATGTCATCGGCCAATTCCCCGTCGATTTCGACCCCGCGGTTCATCGGGCCGGGGTGCATGACGATGGCGTCGGGCTTGGCATAGCTGAGCTTTTCGGCGTCCAGACCGAAGCGGTGATAATACTCGCGCTCGGAAGGGATGAACCCGCCGTCCATCCGCTCTTTCTGAAGGCGCAGCATCATCACCACATCGGCGCCCTCCAGACCCTTGCGCATATCGTCGAACAACTCACAGCCAAAATCCTCAACGCCTGACGGCATCAGGGTTGGCGGGGCGATCAGGCGCAAGCGGTTCTCCATCTTGCCCAGCAGAATCAGGTTCGACCGTGCCACGCGGCTGTGCGCGATATCACCGCAGATGGCGATGGTCAGGCGCTGAATCCGGCCCTTGGCGCGGCGGATGGTCAGTGCGTCCAGAAGCGCCTGCGTCGGGTGTTCGTGCCGCCCATCGCCCGCGTTCAGAACCGCGCAATTCACCTTTGACGCCAGAAGGTTCACCGCACCACTGGCTCCGTGGCGCACCACCAGCAAATCCGGGTGCATGGCGTTCAGCGTCATCGCGGTGTCGATCAGCGTTTCGCCCTTTTTCACCGAAGACGAGGCCACCGACATGTTCATCACATCCGCCCCCAGCCGCTTGCCCGCCAGTTCAAAGCTGGCTTGGGTCCGGGTGGAGTTTTCGAAGAACATGTTGATCTGGGTCAGGCCCGACAGCACATCCGATTGCTTGACCGTGCGGCGGTTCAGATCGACATAGCGGTCCGCCAAGTCCAGAACCGTGACGATTTCCTGCGGGCTGAGATGCTCGATGCCAAGCAGGTGGCGGGCGCGGAAGGTCATGGGCATCTCCATCGGAGGTTTGGTGGCTTATAGAAAGCCAAAGCTGCCGGGACAAGCCGGGTTGTCCCCTTGGCCGCACAAGCCTAGGTTCGGTGGCATGGGAATCACGGCTGACATCGCAACGGACTGGCATGCCGCATTGGCCGCGTTGGCGTGGCAGGTGGATTTGGGGGTCGGCGATGTGGTGCTGGACGCCCCGCTGAACCGATACGAACTGGCAGAGCCGGTCAAGCCACCCCTGCCAGAGGCTGAGCGCCCCGTTGCAGTCGCCCCGCCCCCGAAAGCTACCACGTCGACGGCAGCGATTGCAGCCGCGGAGACGGCAGCGGGCAGCGCCAGAACTCTGGACGATCTGCGCGAGGCGCTGGCGCTGTATGAACATTGCGAATTGAAACGCGGTGCCCGCAATCTGGTGTTCGCGGATGGCAACCCCAAGGCCCGCGTGTTGATTCTGGGCGAAGCCCCGGGGCGGGAAGAAGATCTGGAGGGGCGGCCCTTTGTGGGCCGCGCTGGTCAGTTGCTGGACCGGATGTTTGCCGCCATCGGCCTCTCACGGCAAAGCCCTGATCCGGGCAAGGCGCTTTACATCACCAATGTGATGCCATGGCGGCCGCCGCAAAACCGCGATCCATCGCAGGACGAGATTGCCATGATGCGCCCCTTCGTGCAGCGCCACATCGCCTTGGTCGATCCTGACGTGGTGGTGGTGGTGGGGAATACCCCTTTGCAGGCCGCGCTGAACATCACTGGCATCCTGCGGCAGCGCGGACGGTGGGCGCAGGCCTTTGGCAAGCCGGTTCTGCCGATGACACACCCGGCCTATCTGCTGCGCAACCCGGCGGCAAAGCGCGAGGCCTGGGCAGATTTGCTATCCCTTCAGGCAAAGCTGCGCGGCTAGGTCAAATTGCATTTCGTCCTAAGGCGCAGGGCAGCCCGCGATTTCCACGGCGCGGCCCTCGCCCAACACCGTTACGGTGACGCCAGAGCGGTCTAACGCAAAAGGCGCGCCGTTGTTGGCGACCAGATCCGTTACCGATGTCAGCGTGTTGCCTGTGCGGCTGGTCTGCGCCTCGCCAACCCAAACCGAGGCATCACCGGTTTCAAACGCCACGGTTTCATTCTTGCCGCGCGGTGCAAGCGCAATGCTGGCCGTCAGGCGCAGCCCGTCGTCGATGGGTTCCACCTTGCACGAAATCGCCTTCAGTCCCGCCTGCTGCGCCGTCAGGGGCACCGACTTCAATGCGGCCCGAATGGCGTCATCACCCACGCCGGAGCCGATCAGCTTTGCGCTGAGCGTCACGTTGGCGGGCATGCAAATCTTGTCGCAAACGCCCAGATCAATCTTTGCCCGCAAGTCGATCGGCTTGCCCGGATCAATCGGCGTCACTTCGACCGGAAGGGTCAAAGCCTCGTGATAGCCAATCGTCTGCATTCCGTTGTTGTGAAACACGCTGGGGCTTGGCCAATGAATCTGCACCGACTTCACGTTCTGCGAGCCGGACCAATCGAAAATGGGCGGGATGCCCGCATCGCCCGGCGCGCGCCAATAAGTCTTCCATCCCGGCGCAAGGTTCAGTTGCAGCGCGGCCATGTGATGGCCATTCGGCATTTCCCAACCGGGCAGAATCCCGGCGGACAACACGTCATCCTGTGTCGTGGCATGCGCGGGCGCGAAGGTCAGGGCCAAGAGAAGGGCAAGAAGGGAGGTGCGTTTTATCATGGCGGCAAGATAGGCAAAGCGCGCCGGACATAGAAATCACGATAAGGCGAACGCCTTGTGGCAGATTGGGGTTGAGGCGGCGCTACCACATCCCCATCTTGGAAACAGGTTGGGTGGGTAGGATCGACATGGACCTGAGCGGCAAACTTCTGGTGGCGATGCCCGCGATGGCAGACCCGCGTTTTGAACATTCGGTGATTCTGGTCTGCGCGCACAGTGCCGAAGGCGCGATGGGCCTGATCATCAACAAGCCGGTTCCTGACCTGTCGTTCACCTCTTTGCTAGAGCAGTTGAAGATCGCGCATGATCCGCAGGGCCGGGCCATTCGCGTGCATTTTGGTGGCCCGGTGGAACGGGGGCGCGGCTTTGTGTTGCATTCCACCGACTATGGCGGCGGGGCGGCGACCATGAAGATCGGCGGCAGCTTTGGCATGACGGCAACGCTGGATGTGCTGGAGGCGATGGCCAAAGGGAAAGGCCCGGATCGGGCGCTGCTGGCCTTGGGCTATGCGGGTTGGGGGCCGGGGCAGCTTGAATCCGAAATTGCACGCAATGACTGGCTTACGACAGAGGCAGACGAATCGGTGATCTTTTCCGATAATGACAGCGGCAAGTGGACAGTGGTTCTGCGCCACATGGGGATTGACCCCTTGACGCTATCGGCCACGGCGGGGCGGGCGTAACCGGCGCACCCAATCCTTGGCGCTATTCCTTCGGCTTGTCGTCCCAATCCTTCATCAGGATGCGGTTCGCATCGCCTGTCGGGTCGTCGAACTGTTTGGTGCGCATGGCCCAGATGAACGCGGCAAGACCAAAGCCACCAAGGGCCAAGGATGCCGGGATCAGGATGGTCAGAATTTCCATGGCTATTTCATCC
>CAMFLG010000079.1 GCA_945957495.1 uncultured Pseudorhodobacter sp.
GAGCCTCTGGGCCGGCGTTTGTCACGCGTTACGCGGGTATCAGTCCGCTTGTGCGATCACGGCGGCGAAATCGGCCTGCAGCTTCTCGGGGGTGATGGTGTCATCCGCGAAGAAAGCCGTCACCAGATCGTTCAGCTGCGTGGTGGTGTCCGGGCTGATCAGCTCGTCCGTGCTTTGGATCACGTTGCCCGCTTTCAGGATTTCCAGACCCTTCTTCATGCAGTCGTTGGCCGTGGACAGATCAACGTCGCCGCGCACCGGCATCGAGCCCTTCTTCAGGTTGAAGGCAACCTGCGTCGCGGGTGCCATCATGACCGAAGCCAGAACTTCCTGAGCCTTGGATTTCTCCGGGTCAGACAGCAGCGGGAAGTAGAAGCTGTCGCCGCCGGTGGTGATATACGGGTCCGGCATGCCCAGGCCCGGCAGGCAGGTATAGTCGGTGCCCGCAACCTGATTGGCGATCTGGAATTCACCCTGCGCCCAGTCACCCATGGATTGCGCGGCGGCTTTGCCGGTGATCACCATGTTGGTCGCCTGGTTCCAGTCCTGAACATTGGCGCCCTTGGTCATCGCCCGGGCATCTGCCAGCGCGGCAAAAACCTTGGCGGCTTCCGGGCTGCTCACAGCATCCGCGCTCTTGTCCTTGTAGAACTGCAGATACAGATCCTTGCCGCCAACGGCCAGAACGAGGTTGTTGAACAGGCCGTTTTGCTGCCAGCCCTGCGCGCCAACCGCCAGCGGAACGATTCCTGCTTTTTCAAGCGCCGGGGCGGCTGCCACCAACTCGGTCCAGTTCGTCGGAACCGGGATGCCCGCATCGGCAAAGGCCTTGTTCGACAGCCACAGCCACTGCCAGGCATGGATGTTCACCGGAACGCAATAGACGTGACCGTCCAGCATGCAGCCTTCCAGCAGCGACGGCGGGTTAACCACAGCGGCCCAGTTTTCGGCCTTGGCGATATCGTCCAGATTGCGCATCAGCCCTGCCTCAACCAGCTCTTCCGCCTGACGGCCATGGTTGAACTGCGTCGCCCCCATCGGGTCGCCGCCGGTGATGCGGCTGACCATGATCGGGCGGGCGACATCGCCCGAACCGGCGATGGCGCCATCAACCCAATGGTTGCCGGTGGCATCGAACGCCTTGGCAAGCTCGGCCACAGCGGCAGCTTCGCCGCCAGAGGTCCACCAATGCGTGACTTCAAGGTCGGTAGCCATGCCCGCAGACGGCAGCGCAACCGTCAACAAAAGGCCAGCGGCCAGTTTCCAATTCTTCATGTAGTCCTCCCAGTTTCTTCGGCTTTTGCAGTTTCTAAAACGTTATAGCCAAACCTATAACGTTATAGTTTTGTCGATCAAGCAATCTTTTCGCTTGCTCCGCAGAATTTCCTGGGTGTTCATACAGGCTTTAAACGCGCGAATTCCGGACAGGCAAATGACGCAAGCCACCCATCAGACCCCCGCGAAAATGCTTGCGCTAACAACGCTTTGCGCTCCCCTTTTCAACCGCCCGTCCGACCCGCAACCCAAGGCAGAACGGCGTGTTCCGGTGCGAATCGGCGGGCAATCCGGCGCTTTTGCTTTGACCTTGCCCGCCCTCGCGCGCATCGAGGCCCGGTCATGACAGAATCACCCCCCGACCCGATCGACGCGTCGCGCCCCACGCTCAAAACCATCGCGGCCGCCACCGGCCTTGCGATTGCCACCGTATCCCGCGCCCTCAAGGATGCACCGGATATTGGCGAGGAAACCAAGCGCCGCGTGCGCGAAACCGCGCTGAAACTCGGCTACCGCCCCAACCGCGCCGGGGTGCGCCTGCGCACCGGCAAAACCAACGTCATCGCACTGGTTCTGTCCACCGAGACGGATGTGATGAACCACACCTCGCAACTGATCTACTCTATCGCCGCGGCCCTGCGCGGCACCGCCTATCACCTTGTCGTCATGCCGTTCTTCCCCGACGAAGACCCGATGTCGCCGATCCGCTATCTGGTGGAAACCGAAAGCGCCGATGGCGTGATCCTGAACCAGACCACCCCCGATGACCCCCGCATCCGCTATATGGCCGAACGCGGCTTTCCCTTTGCCACGCATGGCCGCACCGATATGGGGCTGGATCATCCCTATTTCGATTACGATAACGAGGCATTCGCCCGCGCCGGGGTGCGCGAACTGGCGCGGCGTGGCCGCAAACGCCTGCTGCTGGTTGCCCCGCCGCGTGGCCACAACTATGCCCGCCACATGATCACCGGCTTCATGGAGGAAACCGCGCTGCAAGGCGCAGTGTTCGAGGTGCTGACCACCGCCACCAGCGATTCGGGCTCAACCCGGATCGAGGCTGCCGTGGTGGAACGCCTCAATCAAGCCAACCCGCCGGACGGCCTTGTCGTCGGTTCCACCACCGCCGCCATGGCTGCCGTCGCGGGCGCCGAAACCACCGGACGGCAGATCGGGCGCGACTTCGATCTGGTCGCGAAAGAGGCGATTTCCTTTCTGCACCGCTTTCGCCGCGGCATCATCGTGTTCCACGAAGACGTTGGCCGCGCCGGTGAATTCCTCGCCCGCGCCGTCATGGCCGCCATCGAACGCCGCGCGCCCGAACAGGGCCAGTTCATCGACACACCCACCAACTTCAAATCAGACTAGGCGCCTTGGGGCGCAAGGGAGGACATTATGAAAACCATCAAGGGACCGGCGCTGTTTCTGGCGCAGTTCGCGGGCGACGCAGCCCCGTTCAACTCTTTCAAATCCATCACCAAATGGGCGGGCGAGATCGGCTATGTCGGCGTGCAGGTGCCCAGTTGGGACGCCCGCCTGATTGATCTGGACAAGGCCGCCAGTTCCAAAACCTATTGCGACGACCTCAAGGGCATCGCCGCCGAAAACGGCGTGGAAATCACCGAGCTTTCCACCCACCTGCAAGGCCAGCTTGTCGCCGTCCACCCCGCCTATGACAGCCAGTTTGACGGCTTTGCCGCCCCCTCGGTGCGCGGCAACCCCAAGGCGCGGCAGGAATGGGCGGTGAGTCAAGTCAAAAAGGCCCTAACCGCCTCGAAAAACCTTGGGCTCACCGCCCACGCCACCTTTTCCGGCGCGCTGGCCTGGCCCTATCTGTACCCTTGGCCGCAGCGCCCGGCAGGTCTGGTCGAGGAAGCCTTCGACGAACTCGCCCGCCGCTGGCTGCCGCTTCTGAACCATGCAGAGGATTGCGGCATTGATCTTGCCTATGAAATCCACCCCGGCGAAGACCTGCATGATGGCGTGACGTTCGAGATGTTTCTGGAACGTGTCGGCAACCACACCCGCGCCAACATGCTGTATGACCCCAGCCACTATGTCCTGCAACACCTTGATTACCTTGAGCATATCGACATCTACCACGACCGCATCCGAATGTTCCACGTCAAGGACGCCGAACTGAACCCCACCGGCCGGCAGGGCGTTTACGGCGGCTTCCAATCCTGGGTGAACCGCGCCGGGCGCTTCCGCTCGGTCGGTGACGGTCAGGTCGATTTCCGTGGCATCTTCTCGAAACTGACGCAATACGGCTTTGACGGCTGGGCGGTGGTGGAATGGGAATGCTGCATCAAACACCCTGAAGACGGCGCCCGCGAAGGCGCGGCCTTCGTCAAGAACCAGATCATCCGCGTTACCGAAAAAGCCTTCGACGATTTCGCCGACGCAGGCACCGACCGCGCCGCCAACCGCCGGATGCTGGGCTTGGAATAAGGCTTGCACCGCGACGGTTTTCGTCGTTCAAACCGCTTTGAAAACGCAGAAAGGACAATCCATGGCCATCACCGCCGCCCACGTTGCCCGCTCTCCCCGCATCCGCCTCGGCATGGTCGGGGGCGGGCGGGGCGCCTTCATCGGTGCCGTTCACCGCATCGCCGCGCGCATTGACGACCAGTACGAGTTGGTCGCGGGCGCATTTTCGTCCGACCCCGATCGCTCTGCCGCCTCAGCCGCCGATCTGGGGGTTGCGCGCAGCTACGGCAGCTTTGCCGAAATGGCCGCGCGCGAGGCCCGCCGCAAGGACGGGATCGAGGCTGTGGCCATCGTCACCCCCAACCACATGCACGCCCCCGTTGCGCTGGAATTCCTCAAACGCGGCATCCATGTGATCTGCGACAAACCGCTGACCGCCACCCTGCCCGAGGCGAAGAAGCTCGCGCGCGCCGCCGAAGCCTCTGGCGTGATCTTCGCGCTGACCCACAATTACACCGGCTACCCGATGATCCGTCAGGCCAAGGCGATGGTGGATGCGGGCGAATTGGGCGATCTGCGGTTGGTGCAGGTGGAATATGCGCAAGACTGGCTCGCGCATGAGGTCGAGGGCAGCAAACAGGCCGATTGGCGCACCGACCCCGCCCGCTCTGGCGCGGGTGGCTCCACCGGCGATATCGGCACCCATGCCTTCAACCTCGCCAATTTCGTCTCTGGCCTGACACTGGCCGAACTCGCCGCCGATCTGCAAAGCTTTGTCCCCGGCCGCCGTGTGGATGACAACGCGCATGTGCTGATGCGCTATACCTCGGGCGCGCGCGGCATGCTGTGGTGCAGCCAGGTCGCCTCGGGGCAGGAAAATGGCCTGCGCCTGCGGATTTACGGCACCAAGGCCGGGATCGAATGGGAACAGGAAAATCCGAACTACCTGTGGGTGACGCCCTTTGGCGCGCCGCGCTACCGGCTGACCCGGGGCGGTGCAGGCACGGGCGAGGCGGCGGCCCGCGTCAGCCGGATCCCCCCCGGCCATCCCGAAGGCTATCTCGAAGGTTTCGCCAATATCTACGCCGAAGCCGCCCGCGCCATCACCGCCCGCCGCGACGGAAGCGACCTTGATGCGGCCGTCACCTTCCCCGGCCTGAAAGAGGGGCTGGAGGGTGTGGCCTTCGTCGATGCCTGCGTGCGGTCCTCCAAACGCAACGGCGCCTGGACCAAACTCGCGCTGTAACAGCCGCCACGCTGGGGAATATGGGCCGGAATTTGCGCCAAATTCCGGTCCGATTTCTGCGTCAGAAATCGCCCACGCAGGCCGATCACATCCCGCGCAACCTTGCCCGGTTGTTGGCCAGCCAAAACGCTGTCAGCACCAAAGGCGCATTGCCCACCTCGCCGGTGCTGACCAACTGCATCAGCCGGTCAAACCCGATCAGATGGCCGCGAATATCCTCGGCCTCGCCCGCCACGCCAAACACCCCCGCCGCGCTGTCGGGCAGATCGGTCAAGGCGACGTAGGAATACAGAAACTCTGACATGCAGCCCGGGCTGGGATAATACTGCGCCACCGGCAGCAGATCGCGCAGATGCAACCCCGCCTCTTCCACCGCCTCGCGCCGCGCCGCCGCCTCGGGGCTTTCGCCGGGATCAATCCGCCCAGCAATCGCCTCGATCTGCCAGGCCTGCGCATCCCCGCGCACAAAGGGTCCGGCGCGGAACTGATCCACCACCAGCACCCGGTCGCGCCCGGGGTCATAGGGCAAAACCGTCACCGCATCGCTGGCGATAAAGCTCGCCCGTGTCACCACCGGGCTCAACGCGCCGTCAAAGCGGCGAAAGCTCAGGTCCAGTTCCTCTACCGCAAAGAACCGGGCATAGGGCTCGCGCGCGGCATTTACGACTACATCGCCCGGCTGCGCGCGGTGCCGCAAGGTCGTCGGCGCCACCGCCGCGGCCCGCACCCGCGACGCACCCCGCGTCAGCATCTGGTGAAACCGCGCCGCCAACTGCCGGGGCGGCTTGACGCCGACCATCGCCATCAGATCGCGCAGCGTCGCTTCAAATTCGGCGCCGTATTGCGCCTGCCATTCGGCCAGATGCCAGGGCGCACCCGGCCCCTGCCCCCAGTTTTCCGGCCCCGGATAGTAGACCATCGCCGAAACCGGCCCACGTCCCGGCAAAGCCACCTGCATTTCCTGCGCCTGATAGCCAAAGGCGCCCTCATACAGGTCCAGCCGTTCCTGTTCGGCGTCGCTCAACCCATGGGCCAGCAGGCCCACTGCCTGCGCACCTTTTTCCTGCACGATCAGCGGATAAAGCCCGCCCTCCGCCACATATAACGCATGGTCCGGCATGACGGCAGGCTCTGCCTGAACCACCCGACCCAACACGATCTCCAGCAAGGGCCGGTGAGTCATCGTGCCATAAAAGAAGAAATCCGCGGTCACGGCCAGCGTTTCCCGACCCATTCGGTCGCCTGCCCCGCCAGAATGCCGCCGAACACCGCCGTAACAATCAACTCCACCACCAACAGTTTCTTGCCGTATTCAAACATCAACTGAAACACACCCAACACCGCCTCCATCGGGCCGTCGTACATCATCTTCATCGACCGATCGACCATGATATAGATGGAAAAGCCCAAGAGCGCCCAGAACACGATGATCAGCGATGTGCGCAACCCGGCCTCTGCCGCCGCGCGATAGCCGCGTCCGACCTGACTGCCCATCACCAACCAGCCGCAGAAAAACCCGATCCCGGCGGTGATCTGGCGGAAATAGCCAAGCTGCGTGCCCTTGGGCAATTGCGGGATGTAAAGCGTGGCAAGCAGCAGTGCCAGCGCCGCAAACAGCACGGCGCCTATGATCTTTGCGGCGGTTGGCATGAAATCCCTATCAAATATCAGGTCCGTGTCAGGGTGATCTGCGTCACATCGCAATGTCCGCCCTCGAACGCCCCGGCGCAAGAGGTCAGGTAAAAGTTCCACATCCGCTTGAACCGCTCATCAAACCCCATCCGCGCCACATCCTGCCAGACCGCGTTGAAGCTCTCATGCCAGCGGCGCAGCGTCTGGCTATAGCTTTTGCCAAACTCCATCGACCCGCGTACCACAAGCCCCGCCCGCGCCGCCTCTTTGTGCAAGGCAGACATCGACGGCAACATACCGCCCGGAAAGATGTATTTCTGAATGAAATCCACCTCATGCCGATGCGTCTCAAACCGCTTGTCCTGCATGGTGATGATCTGCAACGTCGCATTGCGCCCCGGTTTCAGCCGGTCGTGCAGCGTATCGAAATAGGCGGGCCAGTATTTTTCGCCCACCGCTTCGAACATCTCGATCGACGCGATGCCGTCATAACTGCCGGTCTCGTCGCGGTAATCCTGCATCTTGATCTGAACCTTATCCGACAGGCCCAGCCGCTGCATCCGCGCCACCGCGAAATCGTGCTGCGCTTGCGAAATCGTCAGCCCCGTCACCTGCAACCCGCGCTCTTTCGCGGCATATTCGGCAAAACCACCCCAGCCGCAGCCGATCTCCAGCACATGATCGCCCGGGCGCGCGCCAATCAGATCCACCATCGAGGCGTATTTCTGCTCTTGCGCCTTTTCCAGACTTTCCTGCCCGCTGCGGAACAGGGCCGAGGAATAGGTCATCGACCCGTCCAGCCACAGCCCGTAGAAATCATTGCCCAGATCATAGTGATAGGCGATGTTCTTGCGCGCCTGCCTGCGGCTGTTGGAATGCAGCCAGAACCGCACCCGCTCATAGGCCTGCAACAGTTTCAGGCCGGGGAAACTGTCATAAACCGCGTAATTGTCATAATGCAGCAGATCCAGCAGGCTTTGCAGATCCGGGCTCGACCAGCCGCCATCCAGATAGGCCTCGCAAAACCCCAGATTGCCCTCGCGGATCAACCGCGCAAAAACATCGTCCGAATGTACCACGATTTCGGCCACCTTGCCCGGCCCTGCCCCTTCGGCACGGAATCTGCGGCCATCGGGCAAGACAAAATCCAGACGGCCATGCTGCAACCGCCTGGCAATATCAAACGTGGCTGCAAAGTAACGCGGCAGGCCCTTCTGGCCCTCTGTCGTTGTCAAGGCGTCCATCTTGCCCTCCGGATGACATGCCTGAGCGGCAGACTTCCAGAAACCGCCGCGTCACTCAAGCCTTTCGTTGCGCATAGGCCGCAAGCGCCTGCGCCCGGCCTTCCGCCAGATCAACCATCGCCCGCGGATAGGGCGCACCCGACCGCAACTGCCAGCGTTCGGGCACCGCGTCAAAGAATGCCCGCGCCTCCGGCTCTGCCGGGTTCAGCCAGCGCCGCCGATACTGCCCCGCCGCGTCGAACTTCTCCGCCTGCCCCGCCGGGTTGAACACCCGGAAAAACGGTGCGGCATCCGGCCCGCAGCCCGCCACCCATTGCCAGCCCATCGCGTTCGATGCTGCATCCCAATCGGTCAGACAATCGGCAAACCACGCCTGTCCGATCCGCCAATCCGTCATCAGATGCTTGGTCAGGTAAGAGGCCACGATCATCCGCGCCCGGTTGTGCATCCGCCCGGTCACATAGATTTCACGCATCGCCGCATCCACAATCGGCTCGCCGGTCATGCCGCGCCGCCAGCGTTCGGCCTCCGCCGACTCGCCCCGCCAAGGGAAATCCTCCCACCCCTCGCGCCACGGATCGGTCAGAATATGCGGGGAATGATACATCAGATGCGCGGCAAACTCGCGCCAGACCAGTTCCTTCTGAAACGTCTCGGCCCCCGCCGCCCCCTCTTGCCGCGCGCGTTCCCCTGCAGCCCAGATCACGCGCGGCCCGATTTCACCCCAGGCCAGATTCTCGGAAAGGCCAGAGGTTGCGCCCAACAACCCCATCTGATCCCGCTCTGCCGCGTAAGTGCGGATCGGCCCGGCGACAAATTCCGCCAACCGGTCCAGCGCCGCAGCCTCGCCCACCCGCTGATAGGGCAAGACCACCGCCGCGCCGCGCCGCATCGCCGCCCCCAGCGCCCAATCCTGCAAATTGTCAGACCCCGGCCAGGCATCCGGCGGGCGCAACCGGGTCACGGCGGGCACCGGCGGCGCAATCCCGCTTGCCGCCACCGCCCGCCGGAACGGCGTGTAAACCTTGTAATACCCCCCCGTCCCGGTGGAAACCTGCCAGGGTTCCACCAACAGCGCGCCCGCAAAACTGTCCGCCCGCAACCCCGCCCCGCGCAATGCCGCCTTGACGCCGGCATCGCGCGCCTGCGCCGCCGGATCATACTGCCGCTGCCACAGCACACCCGCCGCCCCGGTCTCGGCGATCAGCCCCTGCAACACCGGCAGCGCCGCCCCCCGCCGCAGAATCAACCGGCTGCCGATCCCGGCCAGCACCTCGGCAAACCGCGCCAGCCCCAACCCCAGCCGCCACTTCGCCGCAGCCCCAAGCGCCTCGGTCTCACTGTCCAGCACGAACACCGGCAGCAAAGGCCTCCCCGAGGCCACCGCCGCCGCCAGCATCGGATGATCGCCTAACCGCAGATCGCGCCGAAACCACAAGATCAGCGGCGCATCGTTATCCTCACCCAATTCCTCAACCCCTTCACATTGGCGCAAATACTCTCGGGGGGTGAGGCGCAAAGCGCCGAGGGGGGCAGACAGCCCCCCTCTTTGCCGCAAACCAAAGCGCCGGTCACAGCGCCTTGTCCAGCGCCGCAATCAACCGCGCCACATCCTCGCCGCTGGTATAATGCACCATTGACATACGCAGCACGCCGCGGTTCAGATCAATCCCCATCGCCTGCAACGGGCGCACGGCATAGAAATCCCCGGCCCAGCAGGCGATGCCATCGCGGCCCAGCGCCACGGACACAGGCTCCGCCGCGCGGTCCAGCGCCACCGCCACCGTCGGCGCCCGCGCCGCGGCATCGCGCGGCCCGATCAGCCGCAGATCATTGCGCGCCGCCAGATAATCCAAGAGCGGCGCCACCACTGCCACCTCCTGCGCGCGCATCAGGTCATGCACCGCCCGGTTGCGCGCGGCGGCATCCGCCTCAGGCGCAAAGTGATGCGCATGAAGTGCGTCCACATAATCCGCCATCCCGGCGCAGGCCGCGACCTGCGCATGATCCGGCCCGGCGGGGGTAAAGCGCTTGTAAAGCGAACCGGCGTTGAAATAGTGCCCCTGCGCGGGCAGTTCCGCACCTG
>CAMFLG010000080.1 GCA_945957495.1 uncultured Pseudorhodobacter sp.
CGCACGGCCTGTTCCGGCAGGGCGGTTGAATCCACCAGCATCGCGTTCAATCCGCCGGTTTCGGCAATCAGGGGGGCTGTTGGGTCAAGGTGTTCGGCCATGGATTTGCGGATCAGCAAGGCGGTTTCTGTTGATCCGGTAAAGGCCACGCCATGCACGCGCGCATCGCGGGTGATCGCGGCCCCCACAGCCCCGTCGCCGGGCAAAAGCTGCAATGCGGTGGGGGGAACACCTGCCTTCAGCAACAGGTCCACCGCCAGCGCCGCAATCAGCGGGGTCTGTTCGGCGGGCTTGGCGATGACGGCATTTCCGGCCGCCAGCGCAGCCGCGATCTGGCCCGAGAAAATCGCCAACGGGAAGTTCCAGGGCGAGATGCAGGCAAAGACACCACGCGCGGGGGCGGTCAGGGCGGTGGCCCCATCGGCGTAGTAGCGCAGGAAATCCACCGCCTCGCGCAGTTCTGACACGGCGTCGGACAGGGACTTGCCTGCCTCGCGCGCCAGCAGGGCAAAGATCTGGCCGTATTCAGCCTCATAAAGATCCGCCGCGCGGCGCAGCACTTCGGCGCGGATATCGGCGGTGGCACCCCAGGGTTCGGCCAATCGCAGTGCGGTATCCACATCGGCGACAGAGGCGGTCAGGACCTGGCCCACCTTCTGGCCCGTCGCAGGGTTGCGCACATCCAGCCGCAGGCCACCCGCCATGCGACCGGCAAGGATCGGCCCAGCCTCGACCATCTGCGCCTCATACGGGGCGCGGGCGGCATGGATCGCCTCCAGATCACCAGAATCCGTCAAATCCCAGCCTTGCGAATTCTTGCGCGCGCCGAACAGGCCCGGACCGGTGGCGATGGCCTGAGAGGTGATCGCGGCCATGCCCTCCATCGCGGTGATCGGGCAGGCGGCAACCCGTTCGGGCGAGACATCTTCGTTGACGATCTGGTTGACGAAGGACGAATTCGCGCCATTCTCCAACAGGCGGCGCACAAGATAGGCCAGCAGGTCGCGGTGCGCGCCAACCGGCGCATAGATCCGGCAGCGGGTGCCGTTATCGGTCAGCACGATGTCATGCAGCCGTTCGCCCATGCCATGCAGGCGTTGAAATTCAAAGGCTTTCTTGTCGGTCGCCATATCCATGATCGCAGCGACAGTATGGGCGTTGTGGGTGGCGAATTGCGGATAGATGCGGTCGGTCATGCCCAACAGCTTGCGGGCATTGGCGATGTAGGACACATCCGTGGCCTGCTTGCGGGTGAAAACGGGGAAGGACGCCAGGCCCAGCACCTGCGCCCGTTTCACCTCGGCGTCCCAATAGGCGCCCTTCACCAGCCGCACCATGATCTTGCGATCAAGCCGCTGCGACAGCGCATAAAGCCAGTCGATCACCGCCCCGGCGCGGCGCCCATAGGCCTGCACCACCACGCCGAACCCGTCCCAGCCCTTCAGCGCCGGGTCCGACAGCGTGGCCTCGATCACCTCCAGCGACAGCGCCAGACGGTCGGCCTCTTCGGCGTCGATGTTGAAACCAAGGCCCGCCGCCTTGGCCAGACCGGCCAGAGCGCGGACGCGCGGCACCAGTTCTTCCATCACCCGGTCGCGCCTGGCGACCTCATAGCGCGGATGCAACGCCGACAGTTTCACCGAAATGCCGGGATTGGTGCGGATGTCGCCGGTGGTGGCGGCGGCCGCAATGGCGGTGATCGCCTTGGAATAGGACAGATGAGAGCGGCGCGCGTCACCTTCGGTCCGCGCCGCCTCGCCCAGCATGTCATAGCGGTAGGTGTAGCCCTGCGATTCCAGTTCGCGCGCGCGTTTCATCGCCAGATCAATGGTTTCGCCCAAGACGAAGTTGCGCCCCATTTCCTTCATCGCGCGGGTGACGGCGGTGCGGATCACCGGTTCGCCCAGCCGTTTCACGGCGGCCTTCAGATGGCCCACCACGCCGGGTTCGCGCTCTTCCAGCACCTTGCCGGTCAGCATCAAGGCCCAGGTCGAGGCGTTCACCAGCGACGAGGCCGATTTGCCCAAGTGCCGCCCCCAATCCGACGGCGCGATCTTGTCTTCGATCAGCGCATCCATGGTTTCTGCATCGGGCACGCGCAACAGCGCCTCGGCCAGACACATCAGCGCGATGCCCTCATCGGTAGAAAGGCCATATTCGGCCAGAAACACCTCCATCAGCCCCGGCTTGACCGAGGCGCGGATGCGGCGGACATAATCTGCCCCGGCGGCGGTGATCCGGTCGCGCTGCGCCTGATCCATCCCAGCCTGCGCGATCAGATCCTGCACCAACGCCACCTCATCACGCAGGGATTGGCGGGTGATGATCGTCCAGCTTTCACTCATGTCGCGCGGCATAGGGGCTCTCCTTGGTTCGCCCCATGATAGCGCAGGTCCATCAGGCTTTTTTCCTGAATTTGCGCCATAAGGCAGCCGGTTGGGTTGATTTTTGCAAAAATCATACGCCAATCGACCGCCCATTTCCGGAACATCGCTCAAGCGATGGCTTTGACACTTTCTTTTCCTGTCGGCAGTCCGGCTGCCTCGGAGTCGCGTTGCGTTGCATCCGTCGATGACCGCCAGGCCAGCAGATAGCGCGCCTTCAGCCCCGGCACCATCATCGGCACTGCGCGGGCATAGTCGCGATATTCCGGGAACGTCCCTGTCAGCACCTCTTCTTCAAACCGGGCGCGCATGATCTGCAACATCAGCCAGAAGATGCCCAACATGAAGGCCGCAACCGACCCGACCGACAGAACGCCCCCGGTGACGGCAACCAGTTCGGCGGCATAAAGCGGATGGCGAACGATCGCATAGGGCCCAGTTGTCACAAGCGACCGCGCCGCAGGGGCAATCGCAAACGAACGGCCAAGCCGGAAAATGCAGATGATCGACAGTATCGTTCCGGCAACGGTCAGCAGCGTTGAGACAACACGCTGCGTTGCGCTGATCTCCACCGTCGGAAGGATCACGACAGCCATCATCGCGAAGGTGCCAGCCACGGCGATAAAGCGCGGCAGAAAGCCATGCACCGATCCGCGCGCAGGCAGGCGAGTCGCGGTGAACCAGACGATCAGCGAAAGGAAGATCAGGTTGCTCAACCGCGAAATCACGATCAATTCCCAAAGCGGGTCGCGGTGATCGGTTACAACCGTCGCGATCAGGCCAATCGCAACCTTATACGTCATATAGCCGAACAGGATAAGCATGATGAACATGCCCAGTCTGTCTTCAGATGTCTTGCTCAAGACCAATCTCCCTTGATGGCTGGCGGCTGCGCCAGAGTTTGAGAATTGCGTGGAACGGATATAGAAACTGTTGCGGATACAGGCGCGGCACCGGCTCGGACACGCCGTAACGCTGCGGCCGGTGTTCCGGCAGAAAGATCGTGCCCGCAACCAGATCAATCAGCGAAATCTGGGCAGCAAAATTGCGGTCATAAGCCTCGCGCTGATCGGCATGGTGCCAATGGTGATATTCAGGCGACGCAATCAGCCATTTCAGCGGACCGAACTTGAGGCGCACGTTAGAGTGCAGCAGCAACGCATGCGCCTGAAAGATCGCCAGGCTTATGATGACGGCGGGCGCCGAAAAGCCCAGAAAGAACACTGGCAGCAAAGACAAGCTGTTGGTGAAAATCTGGTCAAACGGATGCACCCGGTGCGAGGCCAGCCAATCCATTTCTTCGATGCTGTGATGTACGGCGTGGAATTTCCACAGGAACGGAATGCTGTGCGACATCCGATGCGCGGTGTAATAGCCAATGTCGGCAACCACCGCGACACCGATCACCTGCGCCCACAAGGGAAAGGCCCGCAGCCACTGGTTTGCATCGGACGGAACATAGTGGCGATAGGCCGCCATCACCGCGCCCAGCACCACAGCCGAACCGGCACGGACGACAATGCCGTTGAACAGCAGATAGAACAGGTCGTTGTACCAGCCGCGCCGGAACAGCCCCTGTTCCGGATGCAGCGGCACAAGCCGCTCCAGCGGGATAAAAACACAGGCAAGGATAAGAATGGCCGTGTAATCCATGGATTAAACCTCCGCTGCCCGGTGCAGTTTCTTGACCTCGCGCAGCGGGGCACTTGCACGACCAGATGCAGGGTCGGATGGCAGGATCAGACTGGGCATTTTCGGCTTCACCTCATCATTCGCGCACACAGGTCGCAGATTCCCCTTCAACTCCTGCGCCAAAGCGAGACAAGCCCGATGAAACGCCGGTATTTCCGCGTTATTGGCGACAATCGTGGCGCAAGTGCGCAGTCAAGGTGATCATATTGTGTGCGTCGCCCGGTCGTGGTTTCCCATGGCCCCGGCCTGCGCGGTATCCTATGGTTCCGGCAACACCCGCCTTGCACCAAGACTGACAAGCCCAACCCTGAAAGGCGCCACAGATGCGACCGGTCAATCCCGTCCTTGACAGTTTCGACCACGCCATCCTGCGAGAGCTTGCTGCAGATGGCCGGATGAGTGCCACCGAACTTGCCCGGCGGATCGGGCTTTCGAAATCACCCACGCAGGCCCGGATGAAACGGCTGGAAGAGGCCGGGGTGATCACCGGCTACCGCGCCAATCTGGACCCGGTGAAAATGGGCATGGCGCATGTGGCCTTTGTCGAAGTGCGGCTGTCAGACACCCGAGAGGCGGCGTTGCAGGCCTTCAACAAGGCGGCGCTGGCGGTGCCAGAGGTGGAACAATGCCACATGATCGCCTCGCGCTTCGATTACCTCTTGAAGGTCCGCACCGCCGACATTCAGGATTACCGCCGGGTGCTGGCAGAACGGATTTCCGCCCTGCCCTTCGTGGCCTCAACCTCAACTTATGTGGCGATGGAGGCGGTGAAAGAGGGGTTCTGACCCCGCCGCGGCCTGGGGCCGAAAATGAAAAACGCGCAAGCTTGCCTGCGCGCCTTTCGATTTTCACTGTCCGTTCGTCCCCCCTTGGCGGGGTGATCGTGCTTATTCTTCGCCGGTATCCACGAAGCCAGCCGGAGCCGCCACGTTGGCGATGACAAAGTTGCGGTCGATCGTCGGCTTGGTGCCGGCGGGCAGTTCCACGTCATTGATGTGGATCACATCGCCGATTTTCTTGCCGGTCAGGTCCACGGTGATGTGGTCCGGAATATCGCCAGCCAGAACGTTCAGTTCGACGTCATTGCGCACAACGGTCAGGGTCCCGCCACGCTTCAGACCCGGGCTTGCTTCATGGTTGATGAAGGTCACATGGATGAAGAGGTTGATGCGGTTTTCGTCGTGCAGACGCATCAGGTCGATATGCGTCGGCAGGTCTTTGACAACATCACGCTGCACGCCGCGGCAGATGACGTGCACGTCCTCCATGCCTTCGACCTTCAGATTGAAGAGCGACGACAGGAAGCGGCCAGCCTTCAGGCGCTTCAGCAGGGCGTTGTACGGAATTTGAATCGCTTGCGGTGCAACATTGTCACCATAAACGACGCCGGGTACGTAGCCGTTGCGACGGGCTTGGCGGGCGGCCCCCTTGCCTGTCCCCGTCCGTACCTCGGCTTGAAGATCTTGGATCTCGCGTGCCATAGGGTAGTTCTCCATATATGTCCGCCAACGTTCAAGGGTGCATGGCGCGACCGGGGGCCTATAGCGGGGAATCACCGGGAAGGAAAGCCCATTTCCTGACGTCGCCGCTGGATCGGCCATGTCGGCGGCAGGCAAGCCGGTCTGGGGTACGCCCGCTAGGTCAGACAGCAATCAAGGAGCGTTGATGTCCCGCCTGTCCACCTTAAGCGCCGCCCGACCGGCCTTGGCCGCCTTTGCGGCGATGGGCGTGTTGTGGGGCAGTTTCGCAGCCGATCTGCCGGACATCAAGACCATGCTGGGCATAGACGAATCCCGTCTGGGTTTGCTGATGTTCATGACGCCCATTGCCGCGATCTCGGCCATGCTGGTGGCACCTGCGGCGGGGGTCGCCTTTGGCCGCTGGGCCTTGCCGATCTCCACGGCCCTGATGTGTGTGGCCTTCGTGTTGCCGGGCCAGACGGCAAATCTGTGGCTGTTTCCGCTGGCGATGATGGCGGCGGGCGCGGGCACCGGGCTGACCGATGTGTTGATGAACGCCCGGGTCGCCGCCTTGGAAAACACGCGGCGGATGCCACTGATGAACCTGTGCCATGCCGCCTATTCCTTTGGCTATGCGGCGGGCGCCATCACCACGGGCGCGCTGCGCAGTGCAGGCTGGCCCCCCTCTGCCGTGCTGCTGGTCATGGCGCTGGCGGCGGCGGTGCTGACCTTGGCGACGATCGAATCTGATGGCCGTATCGAGGGTCTGCAACGTCCAAAGGGGCCAGGGGCCGCGCATCTGGGATGGGTGCCGGTGATTGGCGGCGCAATGGTGCTGATCGCCTTCCTGACCGAAAACGCCGCCGAAAACTGGTCGGCGCTGCATATCGAAAAGACCCTTGGCGGCTCACCCGCCAGCGGGGCGATGGGGCCTGCCATCATGGCCATCACCATGGGGGTGGCGCGCCTTTTCGGGCAGGGTCTGGCGCAGCGGGTCGCGGCCGTCTGGCTTTTGGCCGGAGGCGCTGCGACTTCCGCGATGGGCGCACTGACGGCAGCCATGGCCGTCAACCCCGCCATGGCCTATGCCGGGTTCATCGTGATGGGCATTGGTTCGTCCGTAATCGCGCCTACCGCCTTTTCGCTGGTGGGCGCGCGGGCCAATCCACAGGCCCGCGCCCGCGCCGTCGCCCGCGCCACGCTATACGGCTATTTCGGCTATTTCGTCGGCCCGCCGCTGGTTGGCTTTATTGCAGGCAGCTTCGGCCTGCGCTTTGCCTTTGTCTTTGCCGCCGTCATGCTCGCAGGAATACCGGTGCTGGCGCGCATCCTGCTGCGCGCACGCCCGGTTTAAACCTTCGCCGCAGGCTCTGCCGTGGCTTCGGACATCGCACGCATATCGCGTTCCAGAAAGAAGCTCAGGAACGTCCGGATCACCGCCACCGCCGCCAGCCGCCCGATGTCATACCAGCCATCGGCGGTAGAGGTCGTGGCGGTTTCGATCACATCGGCGGCCAGTTGGAACGTCAGCCCCGCCACCAGCCAACGGCCAAAGCGCACATAGATGCCGCTCAGCATGGCATTGCCCTGACTGCCGCTGAACATCACGCGCAAGCCACCGACAAAAGCCTCAACCGCGCCAAAGACAATGACGATCAACGCCATGATGTTGATGACCAGCGCGCTATAGCCGCTGGCCGTGGTCAAAAGCGCATGCACGTTATGTCCCTTCGCCCAAGGTCAAACCCAGTTGCCTTCGAAATCGGCGGGCACCAGCACATGTTCGCGGCTGATCTGGCTGGCGTTCTGCACGCCGCACAGCGCCATCGAGATATCCAGTTCCTTGTGGATCACCTCCAGCGCCTTGGTCACACCCGCCTGCCCCATCGCGCCAAGACCGTAGATATAGCTGCGCCCGATGAAGGTGGATTTGGCCCCCAGCGCCAGCGCCTTCAGCACGTCCTGCCCCGAACGGATGCCGGAATCGAGGTAGATCTCTGTCTGATCCCCCACCGCCTTCACAATCGAGGGCAGCACCCGGATGGATGACAGCGCACCATCCAACTGCCGGCCGCCATGGTTCGATACGATCATCGCATCCGCGCCTACATCTGCCGCCATCCGCGCATCCTCGGCATCCAGAATCCCCTTGAGGATCAGCTTGCCGCCCCATTGATCGCGGATGCGGCGCACCTTGTCCCAGGTCAGCAACGGGTCAAACTGTTCATTGGTCCAGGCCGTCAGGTTGGCCAGATCGGTGACGCCTTTGGCATGGCCGACAATATTGCGGAAGGTGCGGCGCGGGGTGGCCAGCATCCCCAGCGACCAGCGCGGTTTCAGCATCATGTCGATGATGTTGGGCAGGGTCAGCTTTGGCGGCGTCGTCAGCCCGTTCTTGATATCCTTGTGGCGCTGGCCAAGGATTTGCAGATCCAGCGTCAGCACCAATGCCGAACAGTTTGCCCGCCGCGCGCGTTCAATGATCGAATCGACGAAATCTTCGTCCTTCATCACATAAAGCTGAAACCAGAACGGGGTAGAGGAATGCGCGGCCACATCCTCGATCGAACAGACCGACATCGTGGATAGCGTGAACGGCACCCCAAAGGCCGCGGCGGCGCGGGCGGCCTTGATCTCGCCATCCGGGCTTTGCATCCCGCACGATCCCACCGGCGCCAGGGCCACAGGCATGGCCACCGGCGCCCCCATCATCGAAACGGCGGTTGAACGGTTGGTCAGATCGCGCGCAACCCGTTGGCGCAGGCGGATTTTGGCAAAGTCAGAGGTGTTTTCCCGAAAGGTCTGTTCGGTATAGCTGCCGCTTTCCGCGTAATCGTAAAACATCTTGGGGGTGCGCCTTTTGTAAAGCTGCTTGAGATCGTCGATGTTGGTGATGACGGGCATGGCGGACCTATGGCTGAAATTGGTAATCATTGATTACCAATTTCGCAGGTCCGGCGCAACGGCGCATTTTCGGCCTCGTCTAACTTAGCCGGGCAAAGCGCCGGTCCGGCACGATCCAGGTCACGGCAACGGCGGCCATCAACAGCAGGGAAAGCCACGGCAGCCAGAAGGCCGCCGGAATGGCGATCACATAGGCCAGCGCCGACAGCTTGCCCTTCATGTCGGACCCAAGCGCATGCGCAAAGTCAGAGTTGCGGCCATGTTCCGCGGTAAGCGCCCAGACCAGCATCCCGTAGGACACCGCACACATGAACAGATCAAACGCATAGACGGCAACGGTCGGCCCGGCAAAATCATTCTCGCCCATGAAAGCGGTGGCAAAGGGCATCAGCGACAGCCAGAACAGCAAATGCAGATTGGCCCACAACACCCACCCGCCGACGTGTTTGACGGCATGAAACAGGTGATGATGGTTGTTCCAGTAGATGCCCACGTTGGCAAAGGACAAGACATAGCTCAGAAAAATCGGCAGCAGCGGTCGCAGTGCCTCAAGATCATGCCCGTGCGGAACCTTCAGTTCCAGCACCATGATGGTGATGATGATGGCCAACACGCCATCGGAAAACGCCTCTACCCGGCCTTTTGTCATATGTACCCCCTGTTCGCCCGGTCAGACTGACATTGCGCAGGGCGCGGATCAAGCCAGCATCGCAATCGCCCCGATCAGCGCCGCCTGACCGTGGCGCAGGCCCGCAGCATCAGTGACGTTCCACAGGATCGTTTCCGAAATCTCAAACCGCTGGCCCGTGGCTGAAATGCGGACACCACGATAATCCGCGACGTAACCCGCCACCAGCGCCCTGGCCAAAAGCGCAGCGCGGTCAGACTGGATCGCAGGCTCCGCCTCGGCTGACCGGCGCGAAGGCAGACGGATGAAATCGTCCCAACCCATCTGCCAAAGCCGCAGCGCCGCCGCATTGGCATAGCAAAACACCGGATCGGCCTGCGTTCCATGCGACACCAACGGCTGCGGATGCTGCCACAACGCGGCGGCAAGATCGGACGCATCCGCCAGAAACGAACGTCCGGTCACGCGGCGGAAACTGTCCACCAGCAGGGCGGAATAGGCCGCGACATTTGCGGTTTGATACGGCAGCATCAGGCCGAATGCGCACCTGCGGCCAGGCTGGCAACAAAGGCCAGAACCTCTTCCACCGGCTTGCCGGTGCTGATTTCCTTGACGATGGCCGATCCGACCACACAGCCATCGGCCACGCCCGCAATCATCTTTGCCGCCTCTGGCGTGGTGATGCCAAAGCCCACGATCACCGGCAGATCGGTGGATTGCTTGATCCGCGCCACTTCAGGCCCAACCTCGCCCGCCTGCGCCGCCGCAGCCCCGGTGATGCCGGTGACAGAGACGTAATAGACAAAGCCCGAGGTATTTTGCA
>CAMFLG010000081.1 GCA_945957495.1 uncultured Pseudorhodobacter sp.
GGGTATCCCTCAGATCGAACCGCTGACGATTTTCGGGTGCCAGGGTTTCGGGTTGGGCCAAGGCCAAGAGTGCCACGCTGAAACATGCGGCGATCAGCAAGGCAAAAAAGATCGCCCGCCAGTCGAAAAACACCAGCATGGCCGAACCTGCCAGGGGCGCCAGCATGGGAGAGACGGAAAACACCAGCATGATCGCGGCCATCAACCGGGTGGCTGCGTTGCCGGTGCTCATGTCGCGGATGATGGCGCGGGGCACCACCATCAGGGCGGCCCCACCCAGGCCTTGCACAAAGCGACCCAAGGTCAGCGCGCCCACGGTAGGCGCCAGCGCGCAGATCAGCGCGCCGATGCAGAAGATGGCGATGCCGGCATAAAGCGGCGTCTTGCGTCCGGCCTGATCGGCCCAGGGGCCATAGACCAGTTGCGCCAGACCAAAGGCCACGAAATAGGCGGTGATAGTGCCTTGCATCGCCTGTTGCGATGCGCCCAGACCTTCGGCGATGGCGGGCATCGCGGGCAGGTACATGTCAATCGCAAAGGGGCCGATGCAGGACATCAGACCAAGCACAAGGGCAGGGCGCGCAATGCTGTGCGTCATGGAAATCGCCTTTCGGGGAATATTGAATTCAAGATTACGGATTTTGCTGCGCCTGCACAAGCCCCGCTCTGGCCTTGGCGGCGCAGGCAGGCTAAGCCTTGGGGAAAGTCCGGAGGATGCCATGCCTGATCTTGCGTCGTTGTTGCCCATGGTGGCGCTGCTTTTGGTGATTGGCGGCTTTGCCGGGATTGTGGCAGGGCTGTTGGGGGTGGGCGGCGGCATCGTGCTGGTGCCTGCGTTTTTTTATGCCTTCGAGCATCTGGGCTATGGCGGGCCAAAGCTTATGCAGGTTTGTGTGGCGACCTCGCTTGCCACGATCATCGTGACCTCGATGCGTTCGGTTCTGTCGCATAACAAGAAGGGTGCGGTGGATTGGCAGATGCTGCGCGACTGGGCGCCCTATATCGTGGTCGGGGCGCTGGTGGGCACGCTGGTGGCCATGCAGGTCAAGTCGGCGGTGTTGCAGGTGGTGTTTGGCGTGCTGGCGGGTGTGGCGGGGCTGTATCTGGCCTTTGGGCGGGCGGAATGGCGGCTGGGGTCTGATTTGCCGGGGCAACCTGCGCGGGGGATCATGGCGACGGGGCTTGCGTTCTTTTCGGCGATGATGGGGATTGGCGGCGGCACTTTCGGCGTGCCGCTGATGAGCCTTTACAACGTGGCCATTCACCGCGCCGTGGCGACGGCCGCGGGGATCGGTGTGTTGATCGCGGTGCCCTCGGTGGTGGGGTTCCTGTTCATGCCGGTTGCGGGCGCGCCGCCCTATACCATTGGCGCGGTGAATATTCCGGCCTTCCTTTTGGTGATTGCGATGACGATGATCACCACGCCATATGGGGTGAAGCTGGCCCATGCGATGAATCCCAAGCCGCTGAAACAGGCCTTTGCGGTGTTCATCATTCTGGTGTCGCTGAACATGCTGCGCAAAGTGGCGGGATGGTAGGCTGGCGGCAGATCGCGCCGCATCCGGCGATTGCCGCCTGGGCGGCGGCGGCGCGACCCTTGGCGATTGCGGCGCTGGCCGATACGGACGAGCCGCTGCGCTGTGGCGGCACCTGGGCGGTGGGGCTGGATCTGCTGTCGAATACGCCGGATGGTTCATTGGGTGGCGTGGCATTTCCCTGGGAGGCCGTGGGTTTGGCGCCGGAGCCCTTGCATCGGGGTCAGGTTTCGACGGTTTACCCGGGCTATCCGCAGCCCTCGGATCAGGAAACGGACGCGGCCTGGCGGTTTCGGCTGCGGCGGGATTCGGCGCATCTGGATGGGCTGTTGGCACTGGGGCCAGAAAAGCGGCGGATGGTGAAAGAGCCGCATGGCTGGATTCTGGGTCTGCCGCTGAACGACTGCAGCGCCGGGGCATCGCCCCTGGTGGTGTGGGAGGGCAGCCACGAGATCATCCGGGCGGCGTTGATGGAGGCCCTGTCGCCGCATCCAAAGGCGCTGTGGGGTGAGGTGGATGTGACCGAGGCCTATACCGCCGCGCGGGCGCGGGTGTTTGAGACCTGCCGCAGGGTGGAAGTGCCGGGGCATGTGGGCGGCGCGGTGCTGTTGCACCGGCTGTTGATTCATGGCGTGGCCCCCTGGGCAGAGGGCGCGGTTGCGCCGCCAGAGGGGCGAATGGTGGCCTATTTCCGGCCGCTGTTGCCATCGGTTGCCGCGTGGTTGCAGGCGGCCTGAGGGTGGCTGGCCGTGCCGGGGGCTTTGCGCCCCCGCGGATTTGCCTTTGGCAAATCCTTCCCCCGCAGAGTATTTTAGCCAATGTGAAGCAAATTTTAGATAAATTGGCGGGATTACGGGTCCAGACGCGCCTGCCTGCCGCCGCGGCGTTTGGCAAGGCGGGGGGCGCGGGAGGGCAGTTCGGCCATGATGGCGCGGCGTTCCTCTGGCGAATAGCGCGACCATTGCGCGATTTCGTCAATCGAGCGCAGGCAGCCGACACACAGCCGTTCGGCGGGATGCACCACGCAGATCTTGATGCAGGGCGATGCGACTTCTTCGCGTTTCCAGACTTCGTCCATCAGGCTCTGCCCATATAGGCCATGCGATCCAAGGCGCCTTGCAGGATATACCCGGCGGCGACCTGATCTATCACCTCTTTGCGACGCTTGCGCGACATATCCGCCTCGATCAGCGCGCGTTCGGCGGCGACGGTGGAAAGGCGTTCATCCCAGAAGGTGATCGGCAGGGCGGTGAGTTTTTCCAGATTGCGGGCGAAGGCGCGGGTGGATTGCACGCGCGGGCCTTCCGATCCGTCCATGTTCAGGGGCAGGCCAAGGATAATGCCTGCGATGGCGCGTTCAGTCAGGATCGCCAAAAGGGCTGTGGCATCTTCGGTGAACTTCACCCGGCGGATGATGTGGATCGGGGTTGCGACCGTGCGGCTGAGATCCGAGACGGCGATGCCGATGGTCTTGTCGCCCAGATCCAGACCGCAGATGGCGCGGCCCTGCGGCAAGGCGGCAAGGAAATCGGGCATGTCGGGCAGGATCATGGCGCAACCCCGGCGACACCCGCCGCCTCGGCCAGAGTGGCAAGGGCGGTGCTGTCGCCTGCATAGGCGGTGTTGGCGGCATTGAGGGCGGCGCGCGCCTCGTCCATCTTGCCCAGAACCGACAGGGCGGTGATCAGCTGTGCCCATTCTTCGGGTTCGCCGCCGTCCTGGCCAAGGCGGGTTTGCAGTTGATCGACCATGCCCGCGATCATCGCCTGCCTGTCCTGTTCCGACATCTCGCCTGCCGCGGCGACATCGCTGGCGCTGGGGCCTTTCAGCCCGGCCATCGGGGCCATCGGGGCGGGGAGCTGATATCTGATCCCGGCGGCCTCGGCCAATTGCGGCAGGTTGGCGCGGATCGGTTCCATCCATGGCGCGGTTTCGGGGCCTTCGCGCAGCAACGGCTCCCACAGGGCAAAGGTGCGGTCGGGGCGCTGGTTCTGGGCGAACATCAGGCCGGTGTAATAGCGCGCCAAGGGGTTGGTGGGATCGCCTTGCAGCGTGGCGATCAGCTGTTGTTCCGCCTCGGGCGAGACATAGCCCCCGGCGGCCATGATCTGCATTTGCGCCAGTTGCAGGTGATCGGCCGGGGTGGCCTGCGTGCCCTTGAGTGCAACCAGATGCTCCATCGCCTTGCGGGCGGCTTTGAAATTGCCAAGCTTCGCCTCGTTCTTGGCCAAAAGCGCCAACCCGGTCTGATCATCCGGGCGCGCGGCGATGGCGGCGCGCAGTTTCGTCATCAGGTCGAGAAATTCGGCATCAACATCGGTGGCGGGGGTTTCGACCGCCTGCGCCTCGGCTGTGGCCTGATCGGGGCGGTGGAGGTAATCCTGTTCGGCCAACGCCATCCGCTTTTTGATCGGCAGATCGGGGTAATTCGGCGCACCCAGCCAGAGATAGCCCAGAACGGCGGCAAAGATAGCGGCGAGGATCGCCAAGGCGGCGACGGGGCGGTTGCTGTCAGGCGCGGCGGTGGGGGCGGCGCGCAGGGCGCGGTCGGCATCCAGCAGGCGGCGGGAGACTTCGGTTTTCAGCCGCTCTGCCTCTGCCGGGGTCAGCACGCCACGGGTAAGATCGCGGTCCACTTCGGCCAACTGGTCGCGGTAGACTTTCAGCGCGGCTGCATCATCGCCCGCCTTCGGCCCCTTGGTCAGGGCGCGCACCAAGAGCAGCGTCACCGCCAGCGTGAGCGCGAAGGTTACAGCCCAAAAGCCCCAGTTCAACATTGTCCGCCTCATCCGATTTGTGCCCCGATGTAGGCGCTTTGGGCCGGATGCAAAAGGGCAGAGTGCAGCGATGCGGGCAATCGCGCCGTCATGTCGCAATTTTCCCGATTGTGCCGCTGGCAGGGAGGGCTAAAACCCCGGTGCAGGCGCATAAGCAGCACAAAGCTAAGAGGGCAGCCCATGACACGCTATTCGGTATTCGCCATCGCAAAGCAGGCGTTGAACTATCATCTGGGCTGGGAACGGGCCTGGGCCTCGCCCGCGCCGAAAGCGCAGTATGATGCGATCATCGTGGGGGCTGGCGGGCACGGGTTGGCCACGGCCTATTACCTGGGCAAGAACCACGGCATTACCAATGTGGCGATCATCGAAAAGGGCTGGCTGGGCGGCGGCAACACCGGGCGCAACACCACCATTATCCGGTCGAACTATCTGCAGGATTCCTCGGCTGCGATCTATGAAAAGGCGCGCAGCCTGTATGAGACGATGAGCCAGGATCTGAACTATAACGTCATGTTCAGCCCGCGCGGGTTGTTGATGCTGGCGCAGACGCATCACGAGATTCGCGGCTATCAGCGCACGGCGCATGCCAATGCGCTGCAAGGGGTCAAGACGGAATGGATCGAACCGGCCAAGGTAAAGGAACTGGTGCCGATCATCAACATCGACGGGCCGCGCTATCCGGTGCTGGGGGCGCTGTATCAGGCGCGGGGCGGCACCGCGCGGCATGATGCGGTGGCCTGGGGCTATGCGCGGGCCTGCTCTGCCATGGGCATGGACATCATCCAGCAATGCGAAGTCACCGGCGTGCGGTCTGAGGGCGGTATGGTGAAGGGGGTCGAGACGACCAAGGGCTTCATCGGTTGCAAGAAGATGGGCATCGTGGTGGCGGGCCATTCGGGTCAGGTGGCCGATATGGCGGGCTTCCGCCTGCCGGTAGAGGCGGTGGCGTTGCAGGCGATGGTTTCAGAGCCGATCAAGCCCTGCATGGATGTGGTGGTGATGGCCAACACCGTGCATGGCTATATGAGCCAGTCCGACAAGGGCGAGATGGTGATTGGCGGCGGCACCGACGGGTTCAACAACTTTACCCAGCGTGGGAGTTTCCACCATATCGAGGAAACCTTGCGGGCGCTGATTGAGACGTTCCCGATGATTTCCCGGCTGAAAATGCTGCGGCAATGGGGCGGGATTGTCGATATGACCGGGGACCGTTCGCCGATCATCTCGAAAACACCGTTGGGGAATTGCTTCATCAACTGCGGCTGGGGTACGGGCGGGTTCAAGGCGATCCCCGGGTCGGGCTGGGCGATGGCGGAACTGATGGCCAAGGGTGAGCCGGGGCCATTGGCCGAGGCGTTCAATATGTGGCGCTTCAAGGAAGGCCAGTTCATTGATGAAAGCGTCGCGGCTGGGGTGGCGCATTGATGACTGATCTGGCTGAAACGCAAATTTCTTTAAAGAAATTTGCAGAAGTTTTCGAAAACTTTTGCGGTGGGACCGCGGAAACGGAGCGCAACCATGCTCATCCTTGAATGCCCCTATTGCGGTGTCAAAGCCGAGGAAACCGAACTCTCGCCCGGTTATGAGGCGCATCTGAAGCGGTTCGGGCCGGGGTCTTCGGATGAAGACTTCGAAGCCTACATGTTCGCGCGCAAGAACCCCAAGGGGGTGCACTTTGAGCGTTGGCGGCATGTTTATGGCTGCGGCAAGTGGTTTCTGGCCGCGCGGGATACCAACACGTTGGAGGTGTTCGGGACGTACCCTGCGCAATCCTCTGAACCGCCTGCGGAGTTGCAGGCCAAGATCAAGGCCAAACGGCCGGACTGGAAGGGTTACAAATGAGCACCCGTCTGAACAAGGGCGGCCGTCTGATCGACCGCAGCACGGCGCAGGAATTTTCCTTTAACGGCAAGCGGATGCGCGGGTTCGGCGGCGATACACTGGCCTCGGCCTTGCTGGCCAACGATCAGGTTCTGGTCGGGCGCAGTTTCAAATATCACCGCCCGCGCGGGATTGTGGCAGCAGGGCCCGAAGAGCCGAATGCGCTGGTGAACCTTGGCCGCGGCGCGCGGTTTGAACCGAACCAGCGCGTGACGACGACCGAATTGTTCGCGGGGCTGGAGGCGGAAAGCCAGAACCATTGGCCCAGCCTGGAATTCGACGTGGGTGTGATCAACAACACCCTGTCGCGGTTCCTGCCGGGCGGGTTCTACTACAAGACCTTCATGTGGCCGCGCGCGGCGTGGAAACATCTGTTCGAGCCGATCATCCGCGCCTCTGCCGGTTTGGGCAAGGCGCCGAAAGAGCGTGACGCCGACCGTTACGAGCAGGTTTATGCCTTTTGCGATGTGCTGATCGTCGGCGGCGGCATTGCCGGGCTGCAGGCGGCACTGGTGGCCGGGGCCTCTGGCGCGCGGGTGACGGTGCTGGAGCAGACCGCGCATTGGGGGGGGCGTGCGCCGGTGGATGGCGACATGATCGAAGGCACGCCTGCCGATGCGTGGATTGCGGCGACGGTGGCGGCGCTGTCGGCGATGCCGAACGTGACGATGCGCGCGCGTTGCATGGCGGCGGGGGTTTATGACCACGGCTATGTGCTGGCCGAGGAAAAGGTGGCGGATCACACGCCGGGTGACGGGCGGCCGAAACACCGGCTGTGGCGTTATCGCGCCGGGCGGATCATCACCGCCACGGGGGCGATTGAACGGCCGTTGTCTTTTGCGGGCAACGATATTCCGGGCGTGATGCTGGCAGCTTCGGTGCGCGACTATGTGGTGAATTTCGCGGTCAGCCCGGGCGATCGCACGGTTGTTGTGACCAACAACGACGACGCCTATCGCACGGCGATTGCGCTGAAAGAGGCGGGGCTTGCGGTGCCCTGCATCGTGGATGCGCGCACCCAAGTGACTGGGGCGCTGCCAGAGCGGGCGCGGGCGCTTGGCATTCGGGTTGAAACAGGCCGGGGCATTGCCAAGGTCAAAGGCGGCAAGCGGGTGACGGGCGTGGCGCTGTGCGTGCAGGCCGGTGAAGGTGCTGTGCTGGAAGAGATCGCCTGCGATGCGGTGGCGATGTCGGGCGGCTGGTCGCCGGTGGTTCACCTGTGGAGCCATTGCGGCGGCAAGCTGACCTGGGACCGCCAGCATGCGCATTTCCGCCCTGACGCTGCGCGTCCGCCGACCAATCAGGACGGTGCCGCGATGGTTTATCCGGTCGGCAATGCCAATGGTGCGATGACGGCGGCGCAGGCGCTGGCCGATGCGGCGAACGGGGCGGCTGCGGCTGTGGCGGCGCTGGGGTTCAAGGCCGAGGCGGTTGCGGCATCTGCGGCAGAGGTGGTTGAGGCGGCGATGGAGCCGGTCTGGATCATGCCGCAGGGCGCGGGCGTGAAGCTGAAGGCCAAGATGTGGCTGGACTATCAGAACGACGTGAAAGTGTCTGATGTGCAGCTGGCCGCGCGCGAAGGCTATGAGAGCGTGGAACATACCAAGCGTTACACCACGCTGGGCATGGCCACAGATCAGGGTAAGCTTAGCAATATCAACGGGCTGGCAATTCTTGCTGATGCGTTGAATGAAGAGATCCCGCGGGTGGGCACCACCACATTCCGCCCGCCCTATGCGCCGGTGACGCTGGGCGCGCTGGCAGGGGAATCACGCGGCGATATTTTCCAACCGCTGCGGCGCACCCCAATGCATGGCTGGCACGAGGCCGAGCAGGCCTACTTCGAGCCGGTCGGTCTGTGGCGCAGGCCCTATTGCTATCCGCGCGCGGGTGAGAACCACGAACAGGCGGTGCATCGCGAGGTGTTGAACACCCGCAATGCGCTGGGGCTGCTGGACGCCTCGACCCTTGGCAAGATCATCGTCAAGGGGCCGGATGCGGGCCGGTTCCTGGATATGCTGTACACGGGCGTGATGAGCAGCCTGCCTGTGGGCAAATGCCGTTACGGGCTGATGTGCAACGAGCAGGGATTCCTGAGCGATGACGGCGTTGTCGCGCGCATCGACGAGGACACCTGGCTTTGCCATACCACCTCGGGCGGGGCGGATCGCATTCATGCCTGGATGGAAGACTGGCTGCAATGCGAGTGGTGGGATTGGCAGGTTTACACCGCCAATGTGACCGAGCAACTGGCGCAAGTGGCCGTGGTTGGCCCGAACGCGCGCAAGGTGCTGGAAAAACTGGGCGGCATGGATGTCTCAAAAGAGGCGATGCCGTTCATGACCTGGGCGGATGGCACCCTGGGCGGCTTTCCGGTACGGGTGTACAGGATCAGCTTTTCGGGTGAGTTGTCTTACGAGATCGCGGTTCCGGCCAGCATGGGGGCGGCGTTCTGGGCGGCCTTGCACAAGGCGGGCGCAGAGTTTGGCGCGATGCCTTATGGCACCGAGGCGTTGCACATCATGCGGGCCGAGAAGGGCTTTATCATGATCGGCGACGAAACCGACGGCACGATCATTCCGCAAGACCTGAACCTGGGTTGGGCGATTTCCAAGAAGAAGGCCGACTACCTTGGCAAGCGCGGGCAAGAGCGGACCTATCTGGCCTCGCCAGACCGCTGGAAACTCGCCGGGTTTGAAACGCTGGACGGGTCGGTGGTGCCGGATGGTTCCTACATCGTTGCGCCCGGAACGAATGCGAATGGGCAGGGCAACACGCAAGGTCGGGTGACATCGACCTATTACAGCCCGACCTTGAAGAAGGGCATTGCGATGGGGCTGGTTCGGGGCGGTTTGGACCGGATCGGCGATGTGGTCGAGTTCAACACGGTCACGGGCGGCACGGTGAAGGCAAAGGTTGTCGATCCGGTGTTCTATGACAAGGACGGGGAGAAGCCGAATGTCTGATGTCGTTGCGGCCTTGGGCCATGCGTCTTACGACGGGTTTGCGAAGATCCGCGAAATCGGGCCTTTGGGTATGATCACCCTGCGCGCCAAGCCGGATGTGGCGGGGCTGGCAGAGGCGATCAAGGCGGCAGTGGGAACAGCCGTTCCCGCGCGGCGCGAGATCGAGGTTGCGGGCGACCGCGCCGCAGGCTGGATGGGGCCGGATGAGTACCTGCTGATCCTGCCTTACGGCGAAACGACGGCGGCGCTGGCGGCGATTTCGGCGGCGCTGGCGGGGCAGCATCATCTGGCGGTGGCGGTGTCTGATGCCCGTGCGGTGTTCCGGGTGGAAGGGGCCAAGGCCGATCAGGTGCTGGCGAAACTGTCGCCGGTGGATTTCGCCACGCTGGCCCCGAAAGAGCTGCGCCGCAGCCGGGCCGCACAGGTGGCGGCGGCGTTCTGGAAGGAAGGCGATGGGTTTACCGTGGTCTGCTTCCGGTCTGTTGCGGGCTATATGATGGGGCTTTTGACCCATTCGGCGATGCCGGGCAGCGAGTTGGGCTAACCCTAGCCTGTCTGATTAACACGGAATCGAAAATCGCTGCCTCTCGCTTCGCTCGACCG
>CAMFLG010000082.1 GCA_945957495.1 uncultured Pseudorhodobacter sp.
GTTCAGGATGCTGGCCCCGGCGGATTCGATGGCGCGGGCAAGGGTTGCAACCCCGTCCCAGGTGGAGCCGTCGGGGATCAGATCAATCAGCGAGATGCGGTAGATCACGATGAAATCCGCACCAACGGCGGCGCGGACGCGGGCCACGGTTTCGACGGGCAGGCGCATGCGGTTTTCATAAGAGCCGCCCCAACGGTCGCTGCGGTGATTGACGTGGCGAACAAGGAACTGGTTCAGGAAATAGCCTTCTGATCCCATCACCTCGACCCCGTCATAGCCCGCGTCGCGGGCGCGGGCGGCGGCGGTGGCAATATCGGCGATCTGCTTTTCGATGCCGTCCTCATCCAGTTCACGCGGCACGAAGGGCGAGATCGGCGATTTGATCGCAGAGGCAGAGACGCATTCCTTGCCATAGGCGTAGCGACCGGCGTGCAGGATTTGCATGGCGATGCGGCCACCGGCGTCGTGCACGCGGTCGGTGACGATTCGGTGGTTCGCGATGTCTTGCGGGGTGAAGAGGCCTGCGGCCCCCGGGAATACGCCGCCTTCGCGGTTGGGGGCCATGCCGCCCGTCACCATCAGCCCGACCCCACCGCGCGCCCGGGTGGCGTAGAATTCGGCAACCCGGTTCCAGTCGCCGGTTTCTTCCAGCCCGGTGTGCATCGAACCCATGAGCACCCGGTTTTTCAGGGTGACGTGGCCCAGATCAAGCGGGGCAAGCAGATGCGGATAGGTGGTCATGGTATCCTCCCAGATTGCAGCGATCCTGCCTTGGCTTTGCGCACAAGTCACCCCGAACGCGACGTCATCTGACGGATTGCGCGGAAGGCGCAGTTTTTCTGCGCAGCAATGGCGCGGAAATGCTGCAGTTTCGCTGCGCAGCAAATGTTTTAGATCAAGGGGTTATAGGGGCCTGCGCTTTGGGCGAAATCAGGAGGCGGTTTCCACGCAATGACGGCGGAAAGCGCGTTTGAGCATATCAAGTTCGGCGCGCAAAAGATCGACTTCGGCGCGCAGGTCGTCTTCAACGGTCACACCGGCGATGACGGTGAAATGGTTCAGCTTGTCACCCGTCGCCTGATCGTGGATCAGGAAGGTCTGCACGCCTTCGGACAGCAGGGCGACGGGAATCGGCACCCGCACATGCCATTCGCCGGGGCGATCCGGGATGGCCGTGACGGTGACATCGGCAAGGGGCACCTCCAGATGCGTGACAACAAGCTTTGGCTCTGTGGCGGCACCGGTCAGCACGCCCTCCCAGACCCCGGCGCGGATGCGTGTTTTTGTCAGGGTGGTTTCGGTCATTCTGCCCTCACAATTCTGCGCGCAGGCGGCGGCTGAAGGTGACATCGCGCAAGACGATCTGGTTCATTTCCGGCCCTTCAATGATGATGTCCACCCAGATGCGTTCGATGCGCTTTTCGTCCAGATTGGAATAGGCGAGGTCAAATTCCACCATCACCTCGCCCTCTTTCAGGGGGAGTTCGCGCACGATCTGTTCAACGTTCGGGCCGTGTTTGATGTTCAGGCGCGCGAAGATTTCCAGCGGGCGTTCCATTTCAACCGAAACGTCCATGCGGATGATATGGCTTTGGCGCAGGCCCTTGCTGGCCTCTTCCGGCAGGTCAACCACCAGCGACAGGAAAGAGCCGTCAAAGCGGAACACGTCGATGCGAAAGCCGAAGGGGGCGGTGTCGATATCGCGGGAATTGCGGATCTGGCGCACCGTCATTTCCGACCGGATGCAGTCGTGAAACACGGTGGCGCCGTCATAGATCGGGGCTTTGGCGGGAACGGCGGCCAGACCGGGCACCGGGATCGGGCCTTTCCACAGCGGCGGGCGCCAGGACCAATCGGTGCCCAAGGGTTTGCGGATGATGTTCGAGCCGATGACCGGCAGAGCAAGGCGGTAGTCGGCCTGATGGATCACCCGATCCAGCATCCGGCGCAGGCTGCGCGCGCGGCTGCGCAGGGCGCGCAGGCGTTCAAGATCCAGCACCTTGGCCTGTTCACCAGCCCCGGCCCAGCGCCGCAACATGCGCTTGTGGATCAGCTTGTCTACAAGACCTGACATCTGCCCTGCCATGACGGTTCTACCTGTCGCCCTTCCTGGTTGCGCCACTGTTCGTAAGCCGGAAACGATTCTGTTATTGCTGGAAAATTGTTAAGACTCCACCCCGAAGCGTGCCGGAATTCAATATGTTCCGGCGCCCCCGATCCGAAAGACCCTAGCGGGTGCCCGTATTTGCGGCGCGCAGGGCCTTTAATGTGGCGTCGATCAGCACCCGGCTATCGGCGGGGGCCAAGGGAACGGTTTCGGTGCCGGTGGCCGACAGCGTGACCAGCCGGCCATTGGTGCCGACAACCGCGCGCCAGTATTCGCCAACGGAGCGGTCTTTGAGGTGCAGAAGGAAGGCGTCGCCAGAGCTGAGCGCCGAGATCACCTGCACATCCCCGGCGCGACCGCTGCGGCTGAGCGCGGCGCGGCCCTGGGGGGAGATGAAGAATTTGGCAAGCGCCGCGCCATCGGCAGTCATCACCCCCGCGGAGCCGCTTTTGCCGATGGAAACGGTGATCAGCGCGGGTTTTGCCAGAACCGCATCCGAACAGCGGCCCATCAGGATGACGGCGCTTTCCTTGCCTGCGCGGCTGGTCTTGTTGTCGATGCAGTAGCCCGGCGGGATACCAACCTGCAGCGCACCATCCAGAACCGGTGCGCTGCGGGCGCTGCCAAAGCCTGCGTCCAATGTGCAACCGGACAGCACCAAGCCAGCGCAAAGGCCCAGAATGGCCGCGAACCGTATCAACATCGAGGTGCCCTTAGCCGTTGCAGGTGGCAGAGGGATAGGGCGACGCGGGGCGGCGGGCAAGTCTGATCGATGCGCCGCCCAGCCCTGCCGCCTAGCCTTGCGCCGCCAACAGCGCGTCGATCTGATCCTTGATCGCGCCTAATGGCTGTGCATTCGAGCCCCAGGATTTCACGATCTGCCCATCGGGGCCAATCAGCACCTTGTTGAAGTTCCAGCCGGGCACAAAGCCGGACTGCTCCTTGACCCAGGCATAGAACGGATGCACCGCGCCTTTGGCGACATGTTCGATGGTCGTCATCGGCAGGGTAATGTTGTAGTTCAGTTCACAAAATTCCTTGACCGCCGCATCGTCGGCCAGTTCCTGATTGAAATCATCCGAGGGCACCGCCAGCACCACCGCCTTGTCGCCGTAATGGTCGGACAGCGCCTGAAGGTCGGTGTATTGCGGGGTATAGCCGCACATCGAGGCGGTGTTGACCACCAGAACCGGTTTGCCGCGCCAATCGGCGGTATTGTATTTGCCGCCGTCGATGGAGGGGAAATCGAAGGCGGGCGCGGAATCTGCGGCCTGTGCCATGGGCAATGCTCCGGGGAAAAGGGGCGACAAGGCTGCGACGGCCAAGGCGGCACAAAGGGCGATTGGACGGGTTGCGGACATCGGGGCCTCGCTGTTTGGATCGCAGTGATTACGCGGCCCGGCGCCGGTTGGATCAATCGTCAGGCGCGAATCGTGTCGCCCGGCTGCAGGGTGGGGAAGAGTTCGATCACCTCGCCGCCAATCACCCCCGTCGGGCGTTTGCCCGCGATGATTTCGGCAGCGCAGCGGCCGATTTCCAGACGGCAGGCATCCATCGTGGCAAGGCGGCGCGGCAGACCTTCCAGCAGTTCAACGCCGTTGAACCCGGCGAGGCCGATCTTGCCGGGCACATCAAGGCCCTTGTCGAGGCAATAAAGCAGGCCACCCGCGCCGATCATATCATTGGAATAGTAAAGAAAATCGACTTGCGGGCTGCGCTGCAACACGGCCTCGGTCATTTCGCGGCCCTTGAGCAGGGCCGATCCGCCCGAGTAAAATTCCCGATCCACCAAGGCAAGCCCGGCCTTGGACAGCGCCTCTTCAAACCCGGCCAACCGTTTCTTGGCGCGGTGGTCATCCGGCATTTTTGTGCCCAGAAAGGCGATATTGCGATAGCCTGCGGCAATGATCGCCTCTGCCATCTGCCGACCGGCGCGGCGGTGGGAAATGCCGACGGCGCTGTCCACCGCCGTGCCGTCGATATCCATGATTTCGACAATCGGGATGCCCGCCTGCGCCAGCATCGCCTGCGCGGCCTCGGTATGTTCCAGCCCGGCGATGATCACGCCCGAAGGCCGCCAACTGAGCATTTCGTAAAGCACTGATTCCTCGCGGTCGGAGGAATAGTTGGTGACGCCGACGACGGGTTGCAGGCCGGTATCCTCCAACACCTCGGAAATGCCGGTCATCACCTCGGGGAAGACCATGTTCGACAGCGACGGGATGATCACCGCCACCAGATTGACACGCTGGCTGGCCAGGGCGCCTGCGATCTTGTTGGGAACGTAGCCGAGTTTGCGCGCCGCCTCCAACACCCGCTCGCGTGTGCTGTCTGAAACATCGCCCCGGTTGCGCAGCACGCGGCTGACGGTCATTTCACTGACGCCCGAAGCTTCGGAGACATCGCGAAGGGTCAGGGTGCGGCGCGGATCGGGAATCGGGGGCTTGCTCAATTGGGTGGCCTGCGGTTTGGAGCTTTCTTCCTTGTTAAAGCGGTTCAGGTTTCGATGGTATCGGAAATCGCTGCCTGTCGCATCGCTTGAACGCGTTTTCCGATGCTCTGGTCTTTCATCAAAACCAGAACTGCCCCAGCGCCAAAACACCCCTTGTCCAAGCCCGGAATATCAGCTATGTTAGCGGTAACAGCAGCGATGCTGACCCTATCCTGCGCGCCGTGCAAGCTCTCAACCTCGGCGTGACGGACACTAAGGGGGAGTGGTGGGCCAAAAGTCACTCCCCCTTAAATCCCCGTTACAATCTGGCTGTTGCAACCACCTGCGTTTTTCGCGCATGTAGGCAATGCGTGGCCCCGTAGCTCAGGGGATAGAGCGGCCGCCTCCTAAGCGGCAGGTCGATGGTTCGAATCCATCCGGGGTCACCAGTTCATGCGTTTCAGCCCGGCCAGAAACCCCGCGATGATCTCTTCGGGCGGGCGTTCGATGTTTGCCGTCAGGTGGCGTTCGTCGGGTGTGGGGGGTTCCAGCGTGGCGAGTTGGCTGTCCAGCAGGGTGGGTGGCATGAAATGTCCGGGGCGGGTGGACATGCGGGCAAGCAGGGTTTCGCGCACACCCTGCAGGTAAAGGAACGTCACCGGCGCGGCGGCGGTATCGCGGATCAGATCGCGGTAGGCGCGCTTCAGGGCAGAGCAAGCGATGACGGTGTTGTCGGTCAGCGCCGCCCCAACTGCGGCCAGCCAGGGCGCGCGATCGGCGTCGGTCAGGGGTTCGCCCCGGCTCATCTTGGCGATGTTGGCTGGTGGATGCAGGCTATCGCCATCGATGAAGCGGGCGCCCAAGTCCGCCGCCAGCCCGGCGCCGATCCGGCTTTTGCCACAGCCGGACACGCCCATGACAACATAGCGGGTCATAGCGAGATCGTGATGCCGCCATCGACATAGACGGTGGTGCCGTTGACGAAGGACGCGGCGGCAGAGGACAGGAAGATGCAGGCGCCGACCAATTCCTCGACATTGCCCCAGCGGCCGGCGGGGGTGCGGCGGATCAGCCAATCGTTAAAGGCCGGATCGTCGATCAGCGCCTTGTTCAGCGGGGTCAGGAAATAGCCCGGCGCTATGGCATTGCATTGCAGCCCGTGTTTGGCCCAATCGGTGGCCATGCCTTTGGTCAGGTTGGCCACCGCGCCCTTGGTTGCTGTATAGGGCGCGATGCCGGGGCGGGCGAGGGCCGCCTGCACCGAGGCGATGTTGACGATCTTTCCCGCCTTGCGCGCGATCATGTGGCGGGCGACCGCCTGACCGACATGAAACACCGAAGCGACGTTGGTTTGCAGCAGGCGTTCGAAGGCGTCGGCGGGAAACTCCTCCAACGGGCCGCGGTGCTGCATTCCGGCGTTGTTGACCAGAATGTCGATGGGGCCGGTTTCGGATTCGAATCCATCCACCGCCGCGCGCACGCCCGCATGATCGGTCACGTCGAAGGCGAGGGTATGGACGATGTGGCCCTCGGCCCGCAGAGCTGCGGCCGCCTGCCCGAGTTTGGCCGAATCGCGGCCGCTCATCACAATCTCGGCCCCCGCCGCCGCCAGACCGCGTGCGAGCGCATGGCCGATGCCCTGAGAGGAGCCGGTGATCAGGGCGCGTTTACCGGTCAGGTCGAAGAGTGTCAGGCTCATGGTCTTGCCTTTGATCAGGGGGAGGATGCTTTTGTTATCGCTATCAGCTTTCTGCCGCGTTTCATATGGAAACCACACTCCTGCGCAGGCCCTGCGGGTTGCGGCGCGGGATTTTGCAGGCGCCCATCCTTTGCGCACGGGCTGTCCGCATCGGGCCAAGTGCAGCGGCCTTTTCAGCAAAGCCACGCCGGATTCCGCCGAAAGAGCGACAATTTGCTGTGACCATCTGTGTTTACCCTGTCCACTGCGTCATGGAAGTGACAGATAAAACTGAGCAGGCTTTTGGATTTGCCGGTTGCGCTGGCAAAAGCATTTTGAAGGATCATTGGCATGGCAGCACAGGGCAGCAAACACCGCACAGATGGCGCGAAGTCACCTGCATCGGGGTTTCAGCGGGTTGCGTTGCTGTTGCAGGGCGGCGGGGCCTTGGGCAGCTATCAGGCCGGGGTTTATATGGCGATGGCCGAGGCGGGGCTGCATCCGGGCTGCGTGGCCGGGGTGTCGATCGGGGCGATCAACGCGGCGCTGATTGCCGGGAACGCACCAGAGGACCGGGTGACGGCGCTGCGCCGGTTTTGGGAAAAGGTCACAACGCCGCCCCTTGGCCTGCCGTCGATGTATGCGGCGATGATCGGCGCGATGGGGGTGGGCGGCGATCAGTTTCACACCCTGCTGAACCAGACCCGCGCCTTTGCCACCATGACCGGGGGCGCGCCCGACTTCTTTACGCCGCGTCCGGTGCCGCCCAGCCCGACCGCCGATCTGCCGCCCGATGCCGCCAGCTATTACGATGTGTCGCCCCTGCGCGCGACGCTGCTGGATCTGGTTGATTTCGACCGGATCAATGCCGGCGAGATGCGCTATTGCGCCGGGGCGGTGAACATTCGGAACGGCAATTTCGAATACTTCGATTCCCAGCATCAGAGCATCGGGGTTGATCATGTGATGGCCTCGGGCGCGCTGCCGCCGGGGTTCCCTGCGGTGAAGATCGGGGATGAGTATTATTGGGATGGCGGGCTGATTTCGAACACGCCTTTACAATGGGTTCTGGAAACGCAGCCGCGCGAAGATACGCTGGCCTTTCAGGTTGATCTGTGGAGCGCGCGCGGCGAGGTTCCGCGCACGATGGCGGGCATTGATCAACGCGCGAAAGAAATCCGCTTTTCCAGCCGCACCCGCGCCAGCACCGATCATTTCAAGACCATCCAGCATGCGCGCCGGGTTCTGGCGCGGGTTTTGGATTTGCTGCCGGACCGGACGGTTCTGGACGCCGATCCAGAGTTGCGCGCGCTGGCCGATGCCGCCGATGACAAGGTTTATAACATCGTGCATCTGATCTACCGGACACAGGCCTATGAGGGCGCCTCGGCGGATTATGAATTCTCGCGCGCGACGATGACTGAACATTGGACGGCGGGGCACCGAGATGCGACGCATTCCCTGCAGCAACCCGAAATCTATCTGCGCCCGGAAAATTCGCATGGCGTGGCCACGTTTGACTTCAGATAAGGAACGGATATTCAAATGAAAATTGCTGATGTACGCGCCCGCGCCTTTGCCATGCCGTTGAACGACCCGGCCTATCCGCGCCCGCCTTACAAGTTCTACAACCGGGAATTCGTGGTGATCACCTACCGCACCGACCCCGAGATTCTGCGCGAGTTGGTGCCGGAACCGTTGGAGGTGATCGGCGACACTGTGGCGTATGAATTTATCCGAATGCCGGATTCGACCGGCTTTGGCGATTACACCGAAACCGGGCAGGTTATTCCGGTGCGCTATACCACCCCGTCGGGTGAGGTGCAGGAGGGCAGCTATGTGCATTCGATGTATCTGGACGACAACTCTCCTATCGCGGGGGGGCGCGAAATCTGGGGGTTTCCGAAAAAGCTGGCGACGCCGAAACTGACCCATGAGCAAGAGGTTCTGGTGGGCACCTTGCACTACGGATCGGTCCTGTGCGTGACCGCGACGATGGGGTACAAGCACCGCGAGGCCGATCTAGCGCAGGTGGCAAAGTCGATGAGTAAACCCGCGTTCATGATCAAGATCATCCCGCATGTCGATTGCACGCCGCGTATCTGCGAACTGGTGCGCTACTTCATGGAGGACGTGACGGTGAAGGGCGCCTGGACCGGCCCGGCGCAGTTGCAACTGTTCCAGCATGTGATGTGTGACGTGGCGCGCCTGCCGGTACGCGAGGTTGTGTCCGCCATTCACTACGTTGCCGATCTGACCCTGGGTCTGGGCGAAGTGGTGCATGATTATCTGAAAGAAGCATAAGCAGGAGGGCCTGAGATGGCACGTTTTGACGGAAAAGTGGCGATTGTAACCGGGGCTGCCAGCGGCATTGGCAAAGAGATTGCGCTGCGCTTTGCGGCAGAGGGCGCGATCCCGGTGATCGCCGACCTGAACCTTGACGCCGCCGAAGCGACGGCGGCGGAAATCCGCGCCAAGGGCGGCGATGCCTTTGCGGTGGCGATGAACGTCACCGACGAGGCGCAGGTTGACAAGGGCGTGGCCGATGTTGTGGCCAAATATGGCCGCGTCGATATTCTGGTCAGCAATGCCGGGATTCAGATCGTCAACCCCTTGGTTGATTTTGCCTTTTCCGACTGGAAGAAGATGCTGGCGATCCATCTGGACGGCGCCTTCCTGACGACGCGCGCCTGCCTGAAGCATATGTATGCCGCGAATTATGGCCGGGTGATCTATATGGGCTCGGTGCATTCGAAAGAGGCGTCCAAACTGAAGGCGCCCTATGTCACTGCCAAGCACGGGCTGATCGGGCTGGCGAAGGTTCTGGCGAAAGAGGGGGCGGAACACAATGTGACCGCCAATGTGGTTTGCCCCGGCTTTGTGCGCACACCGCTGGTGGAAAAGCAGATCCCGGAACAAGCCGCAGCCTTTGGGATTTCCGAGGCGGATGTGATTTCGAAAATCATGCTGAAGGATACCATCGACACCACTTTCACCACGACGGATGAGGTCGCGGATGCGGTGCTGTTCTTTGCCGCCGCCGATACTTGCGTGATGAGCGGGCAGTCGCTGGTCGTCAGCCACGGCTGGTTCATGCAGTAACACCTGCGGCGGGGGTGGGGCGAACCTGCCCCCGCCGTAAGATTCGTTGATTTCCGGCGCAGAACATGGTCTTGCCATTGCGTGAAGATCGCGCAGGGGATGGTTCGGCGTGAAACGGCGGATTGCGGCGTTATATGAGGGCAAATCGAAAGCGGCGGTGCGGTTTCGCTATGCGCTGCTGGTATTTGACCTGATCACGATCATCTTTCTGATCGCCTCTTCCTTTTCGGACCATGGGCTTCTCGTCAAGCTGATTGACGCGGTGTTCGGCGTGGTGATCGCGGCCGATCTGGCGGCGCGGGTCTGGATCAACAAGCAGCCGATGCGGCTGTTGTTCAGCTTTTGGGGTCTGGTGGATGTGGTGGTGATCATCTCGCTGATCGCGCCGCTGACCGGCGAGGGGCTGGCCTTCATG